>CABUOE010000032.1 GCA_902493155.1 uncultured Eubacteriales bacterium | reverse complement strand
CAGCCGCTGCGTGAGCAGCTCTTTGAGAAATTCTTCCTCCGATGAAAAAATCGAATTGGGGAGCTGCTCCAAAATCCGGGCCAGCGTTTTTCCATTGAGCAGATTGTTTCCCACCGGTAGGGAAATATCCCCTTCCCGGTAAGCGGAAGAAAGCGTTTTTTCCAATCCACCCAGAGCGTCGATCAGGTTGATGCACCCATTTTGGTCAATGCGGGCATAGCAGTCCACCTCGGTCAGCAGAACGTCCCCCACGCCCATTTTGGCGTTGTCGGAACCGGCGTAATCGTATTGCCCGTTGAGGGTATCGGTGCGGGTGCCGATGGTCGCTTCTGTTTCCGGTGGAATTTTCACCAGCGTAATAGTGGCCTCCACCGGGTCAAAGTGCACAAGGGTATACGAGGAAGGCGCTTCGTTTCGCTCCCTACACTGGATGAGCAGCAGAGAGAACGCTTCCTCTTTTGCAGGACGGTAGTAAGCCAGAGAGAGATCGCTGGATCCGGACTGCTGTTCGGAAGCGGCGGAAAGCCGGTCGGGGGAAAGCATGGTTGCCGACAGCACCAGCATAATGACGATCAAAAGCGCGGCCAGGCTGATTACAAAAGAAATCGCAAAAACCGAGGCAGAGGATTTTTCCTTTTTCATGTCATCACTTCCATAGGGTTCGTTAGGAAAAGTATGAGCGGGAAAAGGAGGGGTTATACAAAAAGAGAAGGCAAAAATCACATTTGCCTTCTCTTTTTTCTCATTGTTCTGCTGTGACGATAAATCCATCCACATTGTTGCCTGATATGGTGTATTCTTTATCCTTTGGAATGGGGACTTCCACAGTGTCCGCAGTGGCCGGAACATAATAGATCTCATAATTTTTGCCGTCCACTGTGGTTTTCAAATGTTCGCCCTCAAAGGGATATTTTTTGAGAAAATCGATATATTCTTCCAGGCAAAAGCCCTTTTCCTCCATGACGGCCGCATGGACGGGGCCCACGTAACGGTAATGCCATGGTTCATGAATGATTTTCGTAATATCCTTTTTGGATTCGGGGTAGCGGACAACGAATCCGTATTTGTAGCAGTTTTCATTGACCCAGATGTGGTCGCCACTGGCGTCGAAGAATTTGGAGCCGTCGGAGGTGACGATTCCCAGATCCATGACGAGCCCGGTGTGATGCTCGCTTTCACCGGGCTTTGCAACTTCGTCGGAAAAGTCCTTGCCGGTGCGTTTCAAATCATTGTCGTAAAGCATCTGCTGGTACTCCACCGTGCGGTGGGCGCTGATGACCATGACGTCGGTGAGACCAGTTGCGGCGGAGAAATCGGTCATCATGCGGTTAAAAGGCTCCATAATCTTTTCCCGCACTTCCAGCTCGTTGTTTTTGACCGAGTATTGGTCGGTTTTTTTGCTGGCAACCGTCACCAGGTCGCTTGGTTTATCGGTTACGTAGTGAGCGTCGGCGTTGACGAGAATTAAATCACCTTTGTGGATGTCGTCTTTACTCATTTGCACCGCGCCGTAGGCGTCTGAGACGGCTGTTTGCTGGGATGAGGAACTGCTTTCTGAACTGGAAGAAGAATCTGAAGGAGAGGAAGATTCGTTTCCTTCACCGGGTTTCAGTGCCTTTACGGCAAAAATAATGGCGAGGACGAGCACGGCGACAATCGCCAATGCGACGACAATACGACCGACCTTCAGGCGGCGCCTTCTTTTTCTAGCCATGGGGAGGACTCCTTTACTTTGATGTTTTGTTGGAAGCGGATCGGTGTCAATCAACTGTTTTGGGACATTTATAATTTCTGGAGTTTTGCAAAGTTCGCCATGATTTTTTTGGTGCCGATTTTATCAAAGGCGGTTTCAACCAAATTGTCGTTGCCCATGGGTGTGATAGAGAGGACGGTGCCGTCTCCAAACACCTTGTGGCGGACCCGGTCGCCCACAGAGAAATCGATAGCGACGCCGGCGGCTTTAGGTTTGGTTCCAACCGAAGAAACCATCCTGGGCGCGGCGGGAACAGGAGCTTTCTGGTCATGGGAGTAGGGGGAAAAATGGGTATCGTTTAAAGTGTCGTCGCTTTTTTCTAGCTTGTCGTCAGGGATTTCCTCTGCAAAGCGGGAGAGGCGGTTGCGGTTGGTGGAACCGAACACCATCCGCTCCTTGGCATAGGTGAGGTAGAGCTTTTGCTTGGCTCTCGTGATGCCTACGTAAGCCAGACGGCGCTCTTCTTCCAGCTCCACCGGGTCGTACATGGTACGGACCGACGGAAAAATACCGTCTTCCATGCCGGGGAGGAAAACCACCGGGAACTCCAGCCCCTTGGAGGAATGCATTGTCATGAGAACGACACAGTCGTCGGAACTGTTCATGCTGTCCAGGTCGGTATACAGGGCGATTTCCTCCAAAAAGCCGTCCAGACTTGCGTCTTCGGGATTTGCCTGCTCGTATTTGACCAGGGTGGACTTTAACTCACCGATATTTTCCAGCCTGGTTTTCCCTTCCTCACCCAGGGCATTCAGCATCAGATTATAACCGGTGAGTTCCATAATATCGTCCAACAGCTCGTCCAACGGCTTGATAAGAGCTGTGTCTCGCAGCTGCTCAATCATAGCGGCAAAGGCGGTGAGCTGGCTCGCCTTCCGGGCCAGAACGCCGTAGCTGCCAGCGTCCTTCAGCACATCGAAAACAGGAACTCCGGTCTGAAGGGCGATTTGTTCTACTGAAGCGACGGTGGCATCGCCGATGGAACGCTTGGGTTCGTTGATAATGCGCTTGAGGCGAACGGTATCGCTGGGATTGTTGATGACGCTTAAATAGGCGACCATGTCCCGGATTTCTTTCCGCTCGAAGAACTTGATGCCGCCAAACAGCCGGTAGGGGATGCCGGATTTGATGAAATACTGCTCGATGGCGCCCGACTGAGCGTTCATCCGGTACAAAACCGCGTGGTCGCCATATTTCATACCGTTTGCCACATTTTCTTCGACGGTGTCGGCGATGAATTTCGCTTCCGCCCGTTCGTCATGGACCCGTTTTAGGTAGATTTTGTCACCAGTACCGTTTTCGGTCCACAGATTTTTGCCTTTCCGGCCCTCATTGTGCCGGATCACTTCGTTGGCGGCATCGAGAATCGTCTGGGTAGAGCGGTAGTTCTGCTCCAGCCGGATGACGCAGGCGTCCTTGAACTGCTGCTCAAAGCTCAGGATATTCTCGATGGTGGCGCCTCGGAATTTGTAGATACTCTGGTCATCGTCGCCAACGACACAGAGGTTTTGGTACTTTTGCGCAAGCAGGCTCACCAGACGGTATTGGGCGTGGTTGGTGTCCTGGTACTCATCTACCAATAGATAACGATACCGGTTCTGATAATACTCCAATACGTCGGGATTTTTCTCGAATAATTCCACCGTTTTGCAGATGATGTCGTCAAAGTCTAGTGCGTTTGCCTGTAATAGGCGGGACTGATACCGGCTATAGATTTTGGCGATCTGCTGTTTTCTAAAATCGCTGCCCACCGTGACCATATACTCCTCCGGCGAAACCATGCTGTCCTTGGCCCGGCTGATTTCTCCGAGGACGGATTTGGGCTTAAACATCTTGTCGTCGATTTTCAGATCGCTCATGGCGTCCTTGATCATCCGCACACTGTCGTCGGCGTCGTAGATGGTAAAGCTTTTGCCGTACCCCAGCCGCTCGATGTCCCGCCGCAAAATACGGACGCAGGCCGAGTGGAAGGTGGAGGCGGCAATGTCGTTTGCCTCTTCGCCCAACATGTTAATAAGACGTTCCTTCATTTCGTTTGCTGCTTTGTTGGTAAAAGTGATGGCGAGGATATTCCAGGGGCGGATGGGATAACTGCCCACGATTTCCGACAAGGCGTCGTCGGAAACGTCCGCGCCGTTTATGTAGCTTCTGAGCGTCTCCAAAGCGGTTTCGTCCACCTGGTCGCCCATATAGGTGTTCTGATAAGCGTCGCCGAATTTAATCATGTAGGCGATCCGGTTGATGATAACGGTGGTTTTTCCGCTTCCCGCGCCTGCCAGAATCAGCAGAGGGCCTTTTACCTGAAAGATGGCCTGCATCTGCATGGGATTCATGTGGGAGAAGCGTTTTTTCAGCGCCTGCTGTTTGAGTGAGAGGAATTCTTCTTTATTTTGAAGCATAGTAACGGCCTTTCCTTAACATACATATTTTTTGTTTTGCCATTTCCGCATGGCAACCTGAACGGATCGCGGTAAAATCGCTCGTTGGCGTTTACTTTTGAGGATATTATACCACATCCGCAAATTCCGCAGGAATTTGTAGGCGGGTCTACCCGCCGCAGTTCTGCGTCAGCAGAACCGGGTGATGATAAAATAAATGCAACACTAAAATGCTTGCATTTTAGCTGCCGCATACTGCGGCCAACGGTTTTCTGGGAAAACCGTTGCTAATTGCATTTATTATACTATATTTTTTGTCTGTTTACAACGGCAGCATAAGAATAAAAGCCTTTGCTGAAAAAGCAAAGGCTTTTATTCCATCCAAGGAAGGTCTTGTATCACTGTGTTGACTTCACTCCATTGTTTAAAAGCAAACGGTTGGTCAAAAATGTAACTGAAGCAATAGGAACACTCTTCCAAACTGTACTGGTCAAAGGGGAACTTTCTAAAAAGTTCTGAATTTAGATTGGAGGAAGAAGAGTGGCGCAGGTCGGAAATAAAACAATGACCCCATTCCGCCATATCCTCCAGCATTTTTCCTTTCATCGCTTTTCCTCCTTTGCACTGGATAATAGTTTTTACCGTTAAAAATACAATATTCCCCCAAAGTACCATTTTTTTCAATTATAGCAGGGCAAATTATTGGTGTCAACTTTAAGCTGATAAATATAAGAAAAAATTCTCTGAAAAGATACAGTCATGGATTACACTTATTACATAGGAGGGATTTTGATGGTCTACGATTTTGGGTATCGCTTAAGAGCGTTGCGAGAGCAAAAAAGAATGACTCAGACACAGGTTGCCAAAAGGCTCAATCTTTCCAAAGCTACCATCAGCGGATACGAGAACAACATCAAGACTCCTTCCGTAGACGTACTGATCCAATTATCCATTTTGTACGGGGTGACAACCGATTATCTTCTTGGCTTGGACAATCATGAGATGTTGAACATCACCGGCCTGACCGATCAGCAAAAAGAGCTTCTGCGGGCGGTGGCAAAAGAGTTTAAAATGCAGCAATCAAAATAATTGAGTATTTGTATTTTGCTTCGCTGGCCGAATTTTCCGCATAAAAAATGAGCGCTCCTAAAATGGGGCGCTCATTTCTTATGGTATAGAAGAATGGTTGTAATTTATTTGCCGTAGACGTCTTTCACCATTTTGCGAAGGTTTGCAAGACCGATACGGAGACCAATCATATTGTCTTCCATTCCCTCGAATTCGATGGCGATAGTACCATCGTAGCCGGCATTTTTCAAAGCGTACAGGCAGTGGCGGATGGGAACATCCCCATGGCCGATGATGGCGCCGCGAAGGAAATTTCCATTCCTAGTGCGGAAAAATCCTTCGCCGGGGTCGAATCCGTTTCCATCTTTGATATGAAAATCCTTGGCATGAGCGTAAAACGCGTAGGGGGCAACCCTTCCGAAAGCGACAGCCGGATTCTCGTCCGCGCAGAGGAAGTTGCCCATATCGCAGAGCAGGCCGAAGTTTTTATGGGAAACAGCGTTCACAAGCTTTTCGACCCGTTCGCTGTCCTGGCAAAAAAAGCCGTGGTTTTCCACCATGGTTTTGATGCCTTTTTGGGCGGCGTACTCGGTGATTTTGCGGCAGTTTTCCGCCAACTGGGGCAGGATGTCGTCAAACCCGTGATGGCCTCTTTCGCCGGGGCGGAAGCCGCCGGTAGCGTCGTGCCGCACGCTTTTGGCGCCCAGGATTTGAGCCAAGTCTATTTTGGACTTGACGCGTTCAATTTCCTGTTCCTGGTCACCGGAAGCAGGATAAAGCAGTTCCGCACCGAAGGTAAAATTTGAAATAGGCATTTCAAGGCGTTCGCATTCCGCACGGAGTTTTTTTGCATATTCTACTTCGGTGGAGCCGTCGTGGGGAATGATGTCAACGAATTCAATGGCGTCAAATCCCAACTCTTTTGCGGCGGCAATACAGGAAAATTGAGTGAGTTTTCCCTCGGAGATGTATTTCGAAAAGCTATAGGAGCTTACGGAAATTTTCATAATGTCGCTTCCTTTTCCAGATGGGCAGAATTAGTCGAGAACGACTTCGTGACCGGTTCTAGCAGACTCGTATACCGCGTCGAGGATCTTCATGATTTCGATACCATCGGTAGCGGGGGACTTACAAGCAGTACCATTGATGACGCAGTCCACATAGTGGTCGATTTCGTTCTGGAACAGGCCTGCAAAATCAAGAGAAGTGGGGACAGTCAGGTTTACGTCGGCCATATAGTCGTTGATTTCGGTGTACATTTCCAGTTCGGGATCGATTTTTGCGCCGCCCTTGGTGCCGAAGAGCTGAATTTTACCTTCGTCGCTCTTGATGTTCAGGCTGAAGCTTGCCTCGATAGCGAGAACAGAACCGTTGTCGTAACGGATCAGAGCAGAAGCCAAGTCTTCGACGTCGCAGATGTCCTTTTGGCCGGCAGAAACGGAATTGTAACCCTTGGTACCTTTCACATTGGGACGGTTAAAGAGCTTCTGGAAGGTTGCGCCGTAAACCGAAACAGGTTTGGGGTTGCCCATCAGATAACGGGTCAGGTCGATGACATGGACGCCCAAATCGATGAGGGGACCGCCAGCGGAACGGGATTTATCGCCGAACCAGCCGCCGGGGTTGCCGTTTCTGCGCAGGTAGGTAGCCTTGGCGTAGTAGATGTCGCCGAAGTAGTCGGTGCTGATAAAATCCTGCAAAATTTTGCAGTCGTTGCCATAGCGACGGACGAAGCCGATCATGAGCAGTTTGTTGTTTTTCTCAGCAGCCTCGAGCATCTTTTTAGCTTCTGCAGCGGAAGTAGCCATAGGCTTTTCGCAGAGAACGTGTTTGCCGGCGTTCAGAGCGGCGATGGCGCAGGGCGCATGAGCAGAATTCCAGGTGCAGACGCTGACGGCGTCGATTTCGTCCAGTTTCAGGAACTCGTTGATATCGGTGTAAGTTCTTTCGACCCCATAGAGATCAGCCATTTTTTTCAGCTGCTCCGGATTGATGTCGCAGAATGCATAGAGTTCTACATTGGGATTTGCAATATAACTTTTGATATGTTCGTGAGAGATGTTACCGGTACCGATAACGCCTACTTTGATTTTTTTATTCTCCATAACGTAATACTCCTTTAATTCGTGTTGCTTAGCCGATAAGGCCTTTTAGGAAGGTGGCGGCGGTGTTGATATCAGCAGCAGGATTGTCGCCGACTTCTCTTTCAATGGTCAGGAAGCCGTGGTAGCCGATTTCATCCAGCGCCTTGAGGTAGTTTTTAAAGTCTACATTTCCTTCGCCCAGAGGAACTTCGATGAAGGAGGGACTCTGAAGCATTTCATCCTCAGCCAGGCCGTAAATGACTTCAGGATCTTTATAGTAGAGGCGTTTGCCGTCTTTTGCGTGTGTATGTACGATATAGTCCTTTAAGGTGTAAACCGCCTGAACCGGGTCGTCACCGGTGACCATCACCAGGTTTGCAGGGTCCAGGTTGACAGCTACGCCGGTGGAATGGAGCGTATCCAGAAAGCCCTTGAGGGTGGCTGCGGTTTCCGGACCTGTTTCGATGGCGAAATGTGCGTCCATGGTGTCCGCGTATTGAGCCAATTCAAAGCAGGCTTCCTGCATGATTTTATAGCGGTCGTGATTGGGATCGTTGGGGACCACACCGATGTGAGTCGTAACGATGTTGGTTTCCAGCTCTTTGGCAAAGTCGAGGATCCGTTTGGATTCGTCGATGAGCTGGGGGTTTTTCTCTGCGTTGCCAAAGCCATGACCCAAATCTCCGCAAAGGGCGGAAATGGTGAGGCCGTTTTCTTTGACCATCTTGAGGAATTCTTTCTTCTTGTCTCCGGTCAGTTCCGCAGGGGATAATTCGCCGAACGCCGCGGGAACCTGGATGCCCTGGAGACCCAATTCTGCCGCTTTTTTCAGGGCAGACGGAGTGTCCATCCTAAAGGAGTTGAGCAGGACTCCGATCGAAAAATTGTACATGTTCTTCTTCCTTTCTTTCATGAACCGGTTATAAAGAGAGCAAGATGCCTATGAATCAACAAAAAAGTTGACTTCAATTACAGGTTTATTATATAATATAGTAGAAAAATGTAAAGGAAAGATGTTGCCTCCAATTAACACAATATTGCTTTGACTTTCACATTATAGAAGGGATAGTTATGCAAGTTTCTAGACACGAGGACCATACGTTTATGGATCCCTCTTTTCCCATTCTGTTCCACTTAGACACCTGTTTTCCCTATCTGCCGGTGACCTCCAGCGTTCACTGGCATGAAAATATCGAGGTGCTCTATTTTATCGAAGGTGAGGGAATCGTTTATTCCGGCACCGCGGAATTCCCGGCCCGCGTAGGGGACATTGTGGTCATTAATCCCAACGTGCTCCACGGTATCGAGTCCATTACCGAGCAATGCAGATATTACTGCCTGATTGTGGACAGGTCCCTTTATGAAGACTTTGGAATTCCAGTGAGTAATATGATGTTTAAGGAAATTGTCCGGGACTCCGCTGCCCAGGAGTACTACGATAAAATTATACGGGAATGGACGGACCGAGGGGCATTCTATAAGCCGGCGGTAAAACTGGCGGCGCTTCAGCTCCTGCTCCATTTAAGTCGTTACCACGTGGATTCCGCTAGCGATGCGGGGGAAATTCAGAACAAACGGTTCACCATGGTAAAGGATGCCATCAGCTATATCCGGACTCATTTCCGTGAGGAGCTGACCATCGACGATATCTGCGAAGCCATCGGATTCAGCAAATATTATTTTTGCAGGGTGTTCAAGGAGGTCACCCGCCGGACGCCGGTGGATTACATCAATTTCATACGATGTACCTACGCTAGAAACCTGCTTCTTTCCGGGCGGTATAACGTCAGTGAAAGCGCTGAGATGAGCGGGTTTAAAAACCTCTCCTATTTTTCCAAGACCTATAAAAAGTATATGGGAACCTTGCCGTCACAGAAGGAGGGGGAGGGACTCATTAATAAGGTAGAATAACCTTACGGCGTGAGCCGAACCCTTGCTTCACAAGCTTTTGGACGCCTGAGAGAACATTTTATCACAAATTGGGGTTGTCGCTCCTGCGGTTGCACCGCTACTTGCGCTTCGCGCAATAAAGATGGATTTTACCGCATAAAATGCGGTAAATAGAAAGTAAATTATACAAAACAGGACTGCCACTTGGCAGCCCTGTTTTGTATTGTGAGGCAGGTTTTACTACGGCAAAAGCACACGGATTTATCTTTCCTTTTCTTCCTCTGCCAGCAATTTTTCCCGGCAAAGTTTGAGTTCTCCCTGTTTGCTTTCCGGCAATTTTGGGTAATGGGGATCGATTTCCTTCAAGGTATCGAGAATCGCTTCCGACACCAGATATCGGGTGTACCACTTGTTGTCGGCGGGCAGGACGTACCAGGGACTGTGCGCCGAAGCCGTTTCGTTGACGGCTTTCTGGTAGGCGTCCATATAATCGTTCCAATAAGCCCGTTCCCGGACGTCGCTGTCCGAAAACTTCCAGTTTTTTGCCGGAATATCGATGCGTTCCAGAAACCGCTTTTTCTGCTCCTCTTTAGAGACGTTCAGAAAAATTTTGACCACGCGATAACTGTTTTCATAAAGGTATTCCTCAAAGTGCCGGATTTGGCGGTAGCGTTTTTCAAAAAATTCTTTGTCATCGAGACATCGGTCGGCCATCTCATATGCTTTCTGAAGCTGATGGACTTTTACGATCAGCACATCCTCGTAATAAGAACGGTTGAAAATTGCCATTTTCCCCCGGGGCGGCAGGTGGATGACGGTGCGCCAGAGAAAATCGTGGGATAGTTCTTCACTGGTAGGTTCTTTCATACTATGGACGTCTAAGCCCTGAGGGTCTACGCTGCTCATGACATGTTTGATTGTACTGTCTTTTCCGGCGGCGTCCATGGCCTGGAGAATCAGGATGAGGGACTCTTTGCCTTCGGCGTAGAGTTTATCCTGAAGCGCGGCGATTTCCTTGCGGTTTGCCTCAGTTTTATCCCGGATTTTGTCCTTGTCCAGGCCCAGCCCCTTGGCACTGGTAGGAAGAGTGTCCAGCTCCAGCTTTTTGTCTCCGTCGAAACGGAATTTTTCTAAAGATACCATAACTTTCCTCCGTATTGATTGATGAGTTTATTATATGGAAAAAAGTTGTTGATAATCATGACGAAAAATCCCCCGGCTATTTGCCGGGGGATTTTAATAGCTTTTCAACGGAAAAGACAGCTTATGCCAAATTCACAGCCTAATATACGCTGGTGCCCGGATAATAGTGAGCGAGAATCTGTTTATAAGTCCAACCTTCGTTGGCGGCATATCCGTTGGCGCCGGTCTGGCTCATGCCCACGCCGTGGCCGTAGCCGTTGGTGGTAAAAATAAAATTGCTCCCGTCACAGGTAAAGGTAAAAGCGTGGCTCTTGATAGCGTAATTTAAAATATTTTCCCGGAGCTTCCGACCAGTGGTGGAATAAGTCTGCCCGTCCGCATCAGTGACGGTGAGTTTGGTTATATATCCGCCTTGATTGACAGCGGCAATTTTCATCCAGCCCTGGGGATTATTTTCATCCAGGGCAATGCCCAAAAAGCTCTCCAGTCCGTTTTTGACAGTGGAAACCGGTATGGTGGCAGTCAGGTTTTTGTATCCTGACGAAGGGTCATAAGCGCTGGAAACATTGGTCAGGTAGCTGTAACTGCCGCCCCATACCTCTGCGGAGGAATTGGTGTAGCCTGCTGAACTGGCGTGATAGGGCGTAAAGGCCACCGAACCGTTATAGTAGACAGCTTGTCCGATGACTGCCGAGACGGCGTTTTGCACCTTTTGAGAAGGGGTACGCATGGGCAGAGAGGGAGAACGCCCCGCCTTATTTTCATATTTTATGTAGGAATAAACAGCGACAGCCTGTGCTTTCAAGGCTTCCGAGTTAAAGGACGAACCCATTTCCCCTTCGACCACCTGGCAGATTGCGCTGTAAGCGTCCATTTCGGTGACGACGCCTCCTACCGAGACCTTGAGGGTGCCGCCCACGCTGTTTGATAAACTGGAGGAACTTTCACTGGGCTTCGAAGAAACCGAACCGGAGGATTCTGCAGGTTTGGAAGAGAAGCTGGAGTTGGGTTTCGAGCTGGACGGTTCTTTGGAAGAACTGTTTGCCGAAGAAGAGCTTCCGGAGGGTTTCGAAGAAGTGGTGTGGGAAACAGCGTCGTTGGGATTTATTTTGCTGGAACTTTCCGGCGTGCTATGAGAAGGCGCTTTAGAAGGGCTTTCCGATTCTGAAGATGCGCCGGAACTGCTGAAAGTATTGCTGGAAGAATCCGATTCGATGGACTGGGCTTCCGACGGCTCGACGCTCAAAGGCGAAACATCCAGGGTATCGTACAGCGGGACGCCGCCTTCTAAGGATGGCATATTGATAACAGAGCCGTCTCCGTCGATGAGCGGAGCAGAAACCGCTACAGCCTCTTCGCCCTGAGGCGGAATGGCGTTTGCTGTTGACACCAAGTCGCTGGAAAAAGCAAGGGCGGTGAGAAAGCCGCCTGCGATGAGGCCGGTGATGATAATTTGCAGGTAACTTTTATGGTTCATACCGAATACTCCTTTTCCGATGGGAACGGGTCAATCACTTTGCGTTATTCCGCCGGGGGAACCGATTCGTCAGCCGTTTGGGAGGAAATGGGAGGAGTCGTCTCATGGCTGGGCGCGTCCATGGGAGAATCGCCGGGCACCGATGCCGGAGTCGACTCGGAAGAGGGCTCCGAGGACGGTTCCGAAGAGGAAACGGAGCTTTCCTGGGAAGAGGGCTCGCTGGGGGTCACGACGACGCTGGGTTCGGAAGAGGACTCCGACGAAGGTACGCTTGACGGTTCGGAAGATGATTCGGAGGAAGATTCCGACCGGGATTCGCTGGAAGAACTGGAATCCGGGCGCGCACTCTGACTGTCTTCATAAAAGTCGGAAAAATCTTCCCAGTCCCCAAAGGCGCCGCTTTCGTTAAAGCTTTGCTCATCTAAGTCCAGACTGTCGGAGGATTCCGTCTGGCCGGGGGCTCCTGCAAACTGCCTGCTGCCGCTGTCCACTCGTTCCAGGGAGGCGGCTGCTGCAATGTTGACGATAAACAAGACACAGGATACGGTGATGACCTGGAGCCAAACCGCACCGGATACCTTTTTCCAAAAATTTTTCATGTTGGTTCATGCCTTTCTGTACTGGAGTTGCCGGAAAGTAAAGCCGGCACAGAAGTTTTAGTCGATCACTTTGATTTCGGTTTCCGCCACGGCTTTATCGAGCAGCGGCTCAAAATCAAAACGGGCTTCCGCCTGTTCTACAAAATGCAGTTTGGGTTTGGTGCGGGGGTGTTTGGGGGTAAAGACGGTGCAGCAGTCTTCGTATGGCAAAATCGATGTTTCGTATGTATCGATTTTATACGCGATGTCGATGATTTCTGTCTTGTCCATGCCGATGAGGGGACGAAGCACCACCAGGTCGGTGGCGTTGTCGGTGCAGCCGGGTGTTGGTTACAAAATCGGCAACCTGCGCTAAGCTTTCACCGGTAATCAGGGCGCGGATTTCTTCCTGCTCCGACAGCCGGGTGGCGATTTTCATCATCAGTCTGCGCATGATGATGGTAAAAAGTTCCTCGGGGCAATGCTCTTTGATGGCCTCCTGGATTTCGGTGAAGGGGACACAGTAAAATTTGATTTTTCCAGTGTAAGCGGTGAGCTTTTCACAGAGAGTCTCCACTTTCTGCAAGGCCCGGTCGCTGGTGTAGGGAGGACTGACGAAGTGGACGGCCGACAGAGCGAGGCCCCGTTTTGCCATCATGTATGCGGCAACCGGGCTGTCAAGACCCCCGGAAATCAGGATCATCGCCCGGCCGCTGGAGGAAACCGGCATGCCGCCCGCCCCGGGAATTCGCCCGGCGTGGATATAGGCACCGAAATCCCGCACTTCCACCATAACGGTGACGTCGGGATTGTGGACATCTACCTTCAAGTGGTTAAAATGCTTCAGCAGCACACCGCCCACCCCCGCGGAAATCTGCGGAGAGGTGAGGGGGAAGCGCTTGTCCGCCCGTTTGGATTCCACCTTGAAGGTTTTTACTCCCAACAGAACCGGTTCCAGGTAATCGGAGACGGCTTCCTTGATGGCGTCGATGTCCTTATCCACGACAAGGGCCCGGGACAGCATGGCAATACCAAATACCTTCTGTAGGCGGTCCAATGCCTCGTCAAAATCAAAGGCTTCCGAGTCGGTGGGTTCCAGATAGATGGTGGACTGGGCCTTTTTCAGTTTAAACGCGCCCAAGTCCTTAAGCCGCCAGCGGATGTTGCGCATCAAAATGTCTTCAAAGCTGCTGCGGTTGAGGCCCTTTAGAGCGATTTCACCGTTCTTTATCAAAATCAGTTCTCTCATGGAAAAATCCTTTCTATGTGGGGATAAAGTTACCGGATAACGGCCTTAAACCGTCGGATTCCCTGTTCCAGGACGTCGAGAAATATATCGAGCTGCTCTTTGGTGGTGTCCTTGGAAAAGCTGAGGCGCAGGGCAGACTTGACCCGTTCCTCCGGAAGACCATAGGCCTTGAGGACGACGCTTTTGGCACCCTTGGAGCAGGCAGAGCCGCTGGAGACAAAAATATCGTGCTGCTCCAAAAAGTGGAGCATGATTTCCGAGGGGACGCCGGGAACCGAGATGTTCAGTAGATGTGGGGATGCGTTTTCCGGGGAATTGATTACCACTTCCGGCATGTTTTGGAACGCCTCGCGCAGATAGTTGTTACAGAAACGGTAAGTTTCGGTGAATTTTGTCCCTTCGTCCCGACAGAGCTTCAGCGCTTCGTCAAAAGCGGCGATGAGCGGGACGGCCTGGGTTCCGCTGCGGAGAGTGCGCTCCTGGCTGCCGCCATGGATCACCGGCTCGATTCGAACGCCTTTTTTGACGTAAAGCCCGCCGATGCCCTTGGGGGCGTAGAGCTTGTGGCCGCTGAAGGAAATCAGGTCCGCATCAATTTTACGGACGTTCAACGGAAATTTAGTAAAGCCCTGCACCGCGTCCATGTGGATGAGGAGCTTGGGGTATTTCCGCCGCAGAGCCGGAATCATCGTTTCATAGGGGAGGATAGACCCCAACTCGTTGTTGACCATCATAAAGGTGAGCATAACGGTATCTTCATCCACCGCACTGATAAAATCAGAGGGGGCGAAGTTGCCGTCGGGCCTTGGTTTCACCCGCTTGACGGTATAGCCCTGTTTTTCCAGAAAGGCTGCCGCGTGTTCCACCGAAGCATGTTCTACCGAACTGGTGACGATGGTTTTTCCGTCCCGTTTGCGGGCTGCAGCGCCGCCCAAAATTGCCAGATTGTTGCTCTCTGTAGCGCCGCTGGTGAAGATGATACATTCGGGGTCGCAGTTTAGGATGGAAGCCGCCGTTTTCCGGGCCGCTGTGAGAATATTTTCTGCTTCCACCCCTTTTTTGTGCAGGGAAGAGGGGTTTCCGTATTGTTCTGTCATCGCCCGCATACAGGCGTTTGCCGCCTCGGTGCAAACTTTTGTGGTAGCGCAGTTATCCAGATAGATTTCCAACCAAAAGGCTCCTTTATCCTAAAGTTTTTCAGCGTTGTGAAAAATATGATACCGTCATAAATTCACGGTAAAGCATAAGTAAATATTATTATACTACATTTTAAATAAAATTTCCACCGTCAAATAAAATTCTCCCTTTTAAAATAAGCGTTGCTGGAGTATGACTCCGGCAATTTCACGAAACCGGCTTGAGTTGGTTCAGGATAGGTGCTATAATCAAGGCACTAAACCGGAGGCACAGAGGGGGAAGAATTACCGTGAAAATTGCTTTATTACAAATAGCAGCGCAGGATACACTTGACAGCACTCTTGACAAAGGTATTTTATTTTGCCGTAAGGCGAAAGAGATGGGGGCAGATGTTGCATTGTTTCCAGAAATGTTCAGCAACGGATATAACATTTATGGCCGTCCGGTATCTGACTGGATTAGGGAGGCAATTCCGGCAGATCATGAGTTTATTAAGGCATTTAAGGTGCTCTCAAAAGAATTGAACATGGCTATTGGAATCACTTTACTTGAAGAATACGAAACAGGTCCCCGAAATACATTGATCCTATTTGATCGTTTTGGAAAACAAGTCCTCAAATTTTCCAAAGTACATACTTGTGATTTTGATGTGGAGAGAAATCTGACGCCTGGAGATGATTTCCATGTCGCAAACCTTGATACAGAATCTGGAATCGTGAAAGTCGGGGCTATGATATGCTTTGACCGTGAATTTCCTGAAAGTGCAAGAATTCTTATGTTAAAAGGCGCTGAGATCATACTTGTGCCAAATGCCTGCCCAATGGAGATAAATTGTTTATCTCAGCTTCGGGCAAGGGCATATGAAAATATGCTTGGAATAGCGACCTATAATTATCCCATAAACGTTCCGGACTGCAACGGCCATTCTAATGCATTTGATGGTGTCGCATATCTTCCTGAGCTTTCAGGTTCCAGGGATACTTGTATTATGGAGGCGGATGAATCAGAAGAAATATGGATTGCGGTTTTTGACATGGATATGATTCGGAACTACCGCCGCAAAGAGGTGCATGGCAATGCTTACAGGCACCCTCGAAAATATGAAAT
>CABUOE010000031.1 GCA_902493155.1 uncultured Eubacteriales bacterium | reverse complement strand
TGCCCTCAAAGACAGCAAATTCAACAACACCCCTGTCTTCACCGGCAGATACGGTTTGGGCTCTAAGGATACCACTCCTGCTCAGATCATCGCTGTTTATAAAAATAAAGAGAAGAAACAGTTCACCATCGGTATTGTCGACGACGTGACCCATCTGTCTCTGGAATTGGGCGAGAACCCCGCCACCACTCCCGATGACATCACCAGCTGTAAATTCTGGGGCTTGGGCGCTGACGGAACGGTTGGAGCCAACAAAAACTCCATCAAGATCATCGGCGACCACACCGATATGAACGCACAGGCTTATTTTGATTACGACTCCAAGAAATCCGGCGGTGTCACCATTTCTCACCTCCGCTTCGGTAAGTCCAAAATCAAATCCACCTACCTCATCAACAAAGCGGACTTCGTCGCCTGCCACAATCCGGCTTACGTGACCAAGTACGAGATGGTTCAGGATGTCAAACCCGGCGGAACCTTCCTCTTAAACTGCGAATGGGACGACGCTCAACTGGAAGAGCACATTCCCGGCCAGATGAAGAGATATATCGCCGAGAACAACATCAAATTCTACACCATCGACGGCATCAAGATCGGTAAAGAGATCGGCCTGGGCGGAAGAATCAACACTGTTTTGCAGTCTGCGTTCTTTAAGCTCGCCAACATCATCCCCACCGAGGACGCCATCAAATATATGAAAGACGCTGCCACCGCTTCTTACTCCAAGAAGGGTGAGGCCATCGTCAAGATGAACCATGACGCTATCGACCGCGGCGCCACCGACGTTCACGAAGTCAAGGTTCCCGATTCCTGGAAGAATGCTTCTGACACCGATTTGACTGTTAAAGCTACCGGTAACCGCAAAGATGTTGTCGATTTTGTCAACGATATCGTCATCCCCGTCACTTCTCAGAAAGGTAACGAGCTTCCTGTCTCTACCTTTATCGGCGATCGGACCGACGGCACCTTCCCGCAGGGTACTGCTGCATTTGAAAAACGCGGCGTTGCTGTTGACGTTCCTGTTTGGAACCCTGATAACTGTATCCAGTGCGGATTCTGTTCTCTCGTTTGTCCTCATGCGGTCATCCGTCCTTACGCCATGACTGAAGAGGAAGCAGCTAACGCTCCTGCCGGCCAGGCTTCCGCTCCTATGACCGGTATGCCCGGCATGAAATTCGCTATCGGTATTTCCGTTCTCGACTGTCTCAACTGCGGCCTCTGCGCCAACGTCTGCCCCGGCAAGAAGGGCGAGAAAGCGCTCACCATGGTATCTCTCGACAGTCAGCGTGAGAAACAGAACGGCTTTAACTACCTGTTTGACCTGCCCGAGAAACCTGAAGTTCTCGAGAAATTCAAAGAGACCACTGTCAAGGGCAGCCAGTTCAAACAACCTCTCCTCGAGTTCTCCGGCGCCTGTGCTGGATGCGGCGAGACTCCTTATGCGAAGCTCGCAACTCAGCTCTACGGCGACAGAATGTATATCGCTAACGCTACCGGTTGTTCTTCCATTTGGGGAGGTTCTGCACCTGCTACTCCCTACACCGTAAACAAATCCGGATTTGGTCCCGCTTGGGCTAACTCCCTGTTCGAGGACAACGCCGAGTACGGTTACGGTATGTTCTTAGCACAGGATACCATCCGCAGAGCGGCCATTGACAAGATCTCCGCCCTCTATGAGAAAGCAGAGAAAGAAGACGTCAAAGCTGCAATCAAAGATTACCTTGACACCGTTGACTGCGGCGCATCCAACAAGGCTGCCACTGCAAAACTCATCTCTGTTCTGGAAAACTGCGGCTGCGACGACGCCAAAGAGATCCTCAAGAGCAAAGATTACCTGGCTAAGAAATCCGTCTGGATTCTGGGCGGCGACGGCTGGGCCTACGACATCGGCTTCGGCGGTTTGGATCACGTCATTGCTTCCGGTCAGGACGTTAACATCCTGGTATTCGATACCGAGGTTTACTCCAACACTGGCGGACAGTCCTCCAAATCTACTCCTACCGGTGCAATCGCTCAGTTCGCTGCTGCTGGTAAGGAAGTCAAGAAGAAAGACCTGGCCGCTATCGCCATGAGCTACGGTTATGTCTACACCGCTCAGGTTTCTATGGGCGCCGACTACAACCAGTGCCTGAAAGCCTTCGTTGAGGCGGAAAGCTACCACGGTCCTTCTCTGATCATTGCTTACGCTCCTTGTATCAACCATGGTATCAAGGGCGGTATGGTTCAGGCCCAAGCTGAGGAAAAACGCGCGGTACAGGCCGGCTACTGGCACCTGTTCCGTTACGATCCCCGTCTGAAAGCGGAGGGCAAGAACCCCTTCCATCTGGACAGCAAGGCTCCTACCGCTGCGTACAAAGACTTTATCATGAACGAAGTTCGCTACAATGCGTTGGCACGCTCCAACCCGGATCGTGCGGAAGCCCTCTTCGACAAAGCCGAAGAAGCTGCTGCCGAGAAATACGCTCGTCTGGCTGCAATGTCCGACTAATGGGCGTATCATAATGGTACAAAAATCCCGCAGGAAAATTTCCTGCGGGATTTTTATTTTGAAAAAGGCAGAGTGTCCTTTTTCTATAACTGATTTTCTTCCAGCCATTTGCGAACGGGTCTGGCAATTTTTTTGAGGCTGCCGTCTTCAAAAGGAGTTTGAAGTCCGGCACTCTTCATTAGATCGACAAAGGTTTTGGTTCCGCCCAGTTTCACCAGATCAAGATATTTTTTCCAGGCCTTTTTCCGATCCTTCAGCGCCTCCATCCAAATTTGCAGGGCAGCCGTCTGGGCAAGGCAGTAATCCACATAGTAGAAGGGGTATAGGTAGATATGCAGTTGTCTTTGCCATCCGGCTCCCCGGCCGTAGAAGGGCAGAGCGTCGTGATCCATATAGGGCCGGTAAATTTGCTCCAGCTTCAGCCACTCCTCGTTGCGCTGCTGGGGCGTTAAATCCGGATTAGAGTAAACAATCTCCTGAAAATGATCTACCATGCAGCCATAGGGGATAAAAATCAGCGCGTCCTCGGCGTGGGACAGCTCGTACTTCGCCGTCTGCTCTTTAAAGAATAGATGATGCCAAGGAGCAGTCAGAAACTCCATCGACATGGAGTGAGTTTCGCACCCTTCCATCGAAGGATTTCGCAAATCAATAAGCTCGATCTCCCGGGAGGCGATATAGGAGGCGAAAGCGTGGCCCGCCTCGTGGGTAAGAACATCCACATCGCCGGAAGTCCCGTTGAAGTTGGAGAAAATAAAGGGGCAATTATAGCCCAGAATTGTTGTACAGTAACCGCCCGGCGCTTTCCCTTCCTTGGCCAGCACGTCGAAAAGCTCCATTTCAAGCATCTGGTCGATAAATGCAGCGGTTTCCGGCGACATTTCCTCATACATCTTTTTGCCAGCTGCCAAAAGCTCGTCAGGGGTTCCCTGGGGCGTTGCGTTTCCGTCAGGGAAAACAAACAGGTCGTCATACATTTTGAGTTTGGACAGTCCAATGCGCTTTGCCTGATTTTCTTTGATCTCCACATCAATCGGCACTAAATCGTCGGCCACCTGGCGGCGGAACCGGGCTACCTCTTCGGGGCCGTAGCAGTTGCGCTGGCGGCGGATGTAACCAAGCTCGACAAAATCTTTGAAGCCCAGCTTTTTCGCCTGTTCTGTCCGGCTTTTGACGAGCTTGTCGAAGATTTCGTCAAACTGTTCCCGGTTCTCATCGAAAAACTTTCCTTCCGCCTCCCAGGCAGCTTTGCGGACTGCCCGGTCGGAGTTTTGCTTATAAGGATGCAGCTGGGCAATGGTCAGTTCTTTGCCGTCAAAGGAAATTTTCGCCGAAGCGTACAGCTTTTGATACTCCGCTTCCAACAGGTTTTCCTCCTGCATCAGCGGAATGATTTCCGGAGAAAACCCCTTCTGATCCAGTTCCATGTTGGAAAAGAGGAGTGTCCCGTATTTTTTCTCCAGCTCCGGGCGGAACCTCGACCCCAGCAATTCCTTGTTAAAGGCTTGGATTTTTTCGCTGAGAATGGGGGAAAGCTGGTCGTTGTACTCCCGTTCTGCCTCATAAAATAGGTCGGTGGTATCCACTGTGTTGCGGATATGGCAGATAGTCCCCATGGTATCCACATCGATGACGATTTGTTCCATCTTTTTCATGGCGTGAACCGCGTCCTCGCCAGACTCCGCTGTTTGGAGCAGTGTTAAAGCGCCGTCCATCTTATTTAGAATTTCATCTTTGTTGGGACGCCTATAGGGCATTTCCGAAAACTTCATAGGTGATATTCCTTTCTGCGATTGAAATGAACATGGATTAGGTATTTGCACCGGAAAAAGCAGTCTTATTCTGCTGATCCTTTCCCACGATACAAATATAGGTTTTCCCAGGATTCACCGTTAATGCCTCGCCGTTTTCCCTTGTAAAAGAAAATTGGTTTGCGGAATTTCCCTTTGTCCACTGAATGGGCTCTCGTCCGCCGTTTGTCACGTAATATCCGTTTCCGGATGTAAGGGAAACCTCCCGACGATAGGATTCTCCGTTATAGCTTCCGATGCTGGTATACAGAATCAGAATGTTTTTGTATTGAAGGACTTTCCCTGTGTCGGCGTCAATGTGCGCCTCTCCGTTTCGCTGCTTTTTATAGAGTCCGGTGGAGCGGTTATAGGAAAAGCTGCTGTTAGCCGAGCCGGAGAAAGCCACAAACACCTGCTGGGCGTCCAGCTGAGTTGGAGTCAATTCCTTTTCTGAGAACAGGAACGGCGCCGTCGTTTCCCCATCTTCGGAAATCCCCGCTTTTGACATGAGGGCGCTGATTTCATCAGAACTGATGAAAAAGCTGTGCTCCCGTCCCTTGCTCTGAGCACGCTGTTTATCCTGATAGAAAGAATTGCTGTAGGTCATGCCGTCGATGTGGTCAATGCCGGTAGCCTGAATGCGCTCATATCCGGCGGGACTGCCGCCAAAATGGACGAACACAGAGTTATAGGGAAGTGCCAAATCAATGTAATAGTGACGCGCACTGCGAACAGGGCCCACATAAGGAACATGATCCTGGTCGGCGAAAACCGCCATCATTCGGGTGATGCCGCCCTCTACCACCACTTCATAGATGATATCCGCCTTGGAAAGTCCGCGGTGAGGCAGAGCCTGACCGATGTTGTTGACCATAACGGCAACCGGGCGCTTCCCGACGGCGGTTTCACAGAATCCGGGGTTGCCGGTCAGCGGATTGAGAATCGACTTGGCAGGCGCAGGCTCCTCACTGACGAATGAACCGGGCACTTCCGACACCGAAGAATCATTTTGAGAGGTACCGCAGCCGCTCAGGCAAACCATTCCCACCAATAAAAAACCAACTATTTTTCGAATATTCTCTTTTTTCATCTTGAGCGCCTCTTTTCCCAAATCACGAAAACACGATTCCCGCCTGCTGCCGCATCTGCTGGAGCAGCCGGTTGACCAGCAGGGTCAGGCGACTGTTTTCCCGGTATTCCGCCTTGTAGGTCTCGGGAAAAGTAATATAACGGTAGAAGCTTTCCGCCTCTCCGCTCATGAGCTTGCTTTTCTCGATACTACCCACCAGCTTTTCTTCCCTGCCGTCCCGACTGATGAAGGTGATATTGGTCAGTTGGGAGATCGAGCGGATGGAAATCGTCCCTTGATCGCCCATAATTTCCGATCCGATGGTACTCTGCCCAATTTTAGAACAGGAAATGTTTACCTGCTTATCAGGGTAGATGAAAATACTGTTGTCGAATCCATCGGCGCCGGTGGAGAGAAAGCCCGCTTCGGTGTGGATTTCCTGGGGTTCTCCGAACAAATCTACCGCCGGATACACACAGTATATCCCTAAATCCATGAGACAGCCTGTGGCCAATTGGGGATTAAAGATGTTGGGCAGATTGCCCGCCAAAAACGCCGGATACTTGGAAGAGAGCTGGGAAAAATCGAATCGGACCGTTGTCACCTTGCCGATGCGCCCCACTGCCTCGTGGAGAATTTTTCGTTGGGGAAGGTGGAGCATCATAATCGCTTCCATGTAAATCAGGCCTTTTTCCTCCGCAAGTGTTTGAAGCTCTATCAGTTGCTCCGGCTCCACTGTAATGGGTTTTTCGCAGATTACATGCTTGCCGTGCTGCAAAAACAGCTTACTCTGCTCATAGTGGAAAATGTTGGGGCTTGCGATGTACACCGCATCGATATCGTCGCATTCCGCCATCTTTTTATAATCGGTAAACATCAGCGGAGCACCGTGTTCGCTTGCAAACCGGTCGCCTTTTTCCTGCTCCCGGGAGCAGACTGCTATCAGCTCCAACCCTTCCACCATCTGTGCTCCTTTGATAAAAGCGTCGGTGATCCAGCCGGTGCCGATTGTCCCGTATCGTACCATATATGATTTGCTCCTTTCCTGGATGACTTTTGCAGTGGAAATATGTGTAAGGCTATTATAACACTGATTTTGTCGGTTTTCAACAAAACTGATTGCATTTTCGCCGCTTTTGCAGTACAATAGAGACACGAAAAAAGGAGGGCCGCTCATGCAGAAGTTGAAACGAATTTTTATGGTGATTGCCGGATGCAGCGCCGCTTTATCGACCGGAATTCTCGTGGTAAGCACCGCGCTTCAAAAAGCCCTTCATATGAAATGCTGTCGGGTAAATTACGCCGGTCAAAAGCCCGGCGTCTGCATCATTGGAGGCTCCAAAGACGGCCCCACAGCAGTCTTTGTCAGCACCAAATATCGTCCCGGCTGGAGCAGACAGCTTGCCCTGGCTTTAGGTGCCATTGCGGCAGCCTCGGCGGGGATAGCGGTGCTGTTTGATTTCCTTTTGAAGAAACAAGGGGGTTCTCGATGAGAACTCCCTTTTCTAATTGAGCTTTTTACCAGCCCGCCGGATTTCAAAGTCCGATATTTTTTTCTCCTTAAGCCGCCTGAAAACCGACTGACGGAGAAGGGTATACAGTACCGCTGAAATGGGAACCCCCAGCAGCATACCCATGATGCCAAAGAGGTTCCCGCCCAGAGTCACCGCAAACAAAACCCAGATGCCGGGCAAGCCGATCGAGCCGCCCACTACCTTTGGATAGATAAAATTCCCTTCAATTTGTTGCAAAACGATGATGAAGAGCACAAACCAGACGGCGGTAATAGGGCGCACCATCAGCAGCAAAAACGCTCCGAAGGCAGTGCCGATGAAAGCGCCGAAGATGGGGACAAGGGCTGTAACGCTGACAATGGTGGCAATCAGCGGCGCATAAGGGATGGAGAACAAACTCATGCCGAGAAAACACAAAATTCCGATGATAACCGCCTCTGTCAGCTGGCCGGAAACGAATTTTGCAAACATTTCGTTAGAGAGTTTCCCCACCGAAATCAGAACCTCCGCCTTTCCCCGATCTAAAAAGGCGAAAAGAATTTTTTTGGCGTTTTGACAGAGCCTTTCTTTTTGAAGGAGCATATAAGTGGAGAAGGCAAACCCTACGATGAAATTAAATACTCCACCAATGAGGCCCGCCGCCATGTCCACTGTTCCGTTTAAAAAACCGGGCATGGCTTTCTGCATCGCCTCTCCCAGTTTGTCGAACATGGCGTCCCAATCCATGGCAAAGCGCGTCAGAGCCGCTGTGGAGACGTCAAAGCGCTTCATCAGCTGCTGTATCCAAAGCTCTAATTCGCCCAGATAGCCGGGCAGGTTTTCTGCCAAAAGGGAAAAGCTTTTTTTCAGTTCCGGTACAACCAAAAAACACAGCACCAATATGAGCAGCAGCACCATAAGATAAGTCAAAGTCAGGCAGATGCCCCGTTTCCAACGCTTCCACCAGCGGAGCTCTTTCCCATCGATCCGTGCAAGCACCCTTTCTTCCAGAAATTTTAAGGGCACATTCAAGATAAAAGCAAGGCAGAGACCGATAATAAACGGGGACAATACAGCGGAAACCCAGGAAAATGCCTGCGCGGCGATTCCCAGGTTTTGTACCAACGTGTAGGCGATAATGGAAAACAGAATGATAAAAAGGATCTTTCGGATATTTTTTGAATGTAGTTCCAATGGGCTTCCTTCTTTCTTTGCCGTCAAAATTGTAAGGTATTATATTTGTCACCCATCAACAAGGCCTTTTGACGGAAATGAGGCCTTCTTTTTGTGACATTATTTTGTTATATTCTATTTACAGATTATTCGTTTTTCGGTATAATAAATATGTTTAACGTCGAAAAAACGCAACGGAAATTAAACAAGCAGGAGGTAATTTCGATGACTGTTTCCAATTTATCCCCTTCGAAGAAAGTATTGCTGGGTATTCAGCATTTATTCGCCATGTTTGGCGCAACTGTGCTGGTTCCCACCCTCACCGGCCTCAACCCCTCAGTAGCCCTGATCTGCGCCGGTATCGGCACTCTGATTTTCCATTTCTGCACCGGGAATCGAGTGCCCGTATTTGTCGGCTCCAGCTTTGCCTACATCGCTGCTTTGCAGGTGATTATCGCCCGCTACAGCGAAGGAGACAACAACATCCCTGGCATTCAGGCCGCCCAAGGTGGAATCATTGCCGCAGGTTTTGTTTACTGTGTGCTGGCCCTCATCGTCAAGCTGGTCGGCGTCAAACGAGTGAAAAACTTCTTTCCGCCTGTTGTAACAGGACCTGTCATCGTCGTCATCGGTCTTACGTTGGCTCCGACCGGCATCGATATGGCCAAGGAAAACTGGTGGGTCGCTATTTTCGTCCTGCTTGTCATCATCGGCGTATCCATCTTTGCCAAGGGCTTCTTTAAATTGGTGCCCGTCCTCATCGGTTTGGTCAGCGGATATATTCTTTCGATTATTCTGTCTGCCACCGGTGTATTTCCTGATCTGGTCAGCTTTCAGCCTATAGCCGACGCCGCCTGGGTGAGCCCCATCTGGAAATTCGGCGAGTTCTTCACTCTGCCCACCTTCCACTGGGACGCCATTGCGCTGATTGCCCCCATCGCATTTGTTACCTTTATGGAGCACATTGGTGACATGACCACCAACGGCTCCGTTGTCGGCAAAGATTTTCTGGAAGATCCGGGATTACACCGCACCCTCTTAGGCGATGGCCTTGCCACGATGGCTGCCGGTCTGCTGGGCGGTCCTGCCAACACCACCTACTCCGAAAACACCGGCGTTTTGGCCGTTACCAAAGTATATGACACGGTTGTGCTCAAAATTGCCGCAATCTTTGCTATCGCCTTGGGCCTTATCGGCAAATTCGGCGCTATCCTACTCTGCATTCCCAACGCCGTCAAAGGCGGTATGTCGGTGGTTCTCTTCGGTATGATCGCCGCCGTCGGTATGCGGACCCTCACCGAAGCACAGCTGGACTTCTCCCACAGCCGCAACCTGCTCATCACCGCTCTGATCCTTGTTTTTGGCCTCGGTATGAGCGCAGGTATTACTATCGGCAACTTTACCATCTCTGGCCTGTTTATCGCCGTTGTGGTGGGCGTTGTCGCCAACAAAATCCTCCCCCAAGAAGTTTAAGGCTGTCGATTTACCACAAAAGCCGGGAAGTTTAAAAAACCTCCCGGCTTTTTGATATTTTTACAAAATTTCCTTGACATTTTGCCCAAGCTATAGTATAATAAACGTCGGTTCAGCAAATGAGAGGGTATAGCTCAGCTGGTTAGAGTACCTGCTTGACATGCAGGGGGTCGGTGGTTCAAGTCCACTTATCCTCACCAGAACCGAAAAACACCGCAGCGATTGCTGCGGTGTTTTTATGTTGTCAAACAAAAAATACTGGATACCGCCCGGTATCCAGTATTTTTACAGGGAAGACTGATAATAATTACCCAAAAATTCTCTGGTGCGAGGATGATCAGAGGTAAAGAGCACTTCCGGCGTTCCCTCGTCGACGATGACGCCCTGATCCATAAAGATGACCCGGTCAGCCACCTCTCTCGCAAAAGCCATTTCGTGAGTGACGATGACCATAGTCATCTTTTCCGCAGCTAATTCCTTGATGACCTTCAAAATCTCACCGGTCAGCTCTGGATCAAGAGCCGAGGTGGGTTCGTCAAAGAACAAAATCTTCGGGTTCAGTGCCATGGCGCGAGCGATGGAGACCCGCTGCGCTTGTCCGCCGGACAGTTGGCAGGGATAGGCGTCTTCTTTGCCGGAAAGGCCCATCTTTTGGAGCAGTTTCCGGGCGACTTCCTGCGCTGCTTCCTTGTCCATCCCGGTGACTCGAATAGGGGCCTCGGTGATATTCCGCAAGACAGAAAAATGGGGGAACAGGTTGTAATTTTGGAACACCAGTCCGGTGTTCAGGCGGATTTTCCGCAATTGGTCTTTGGGAGCGTAAACCGGTTTTCTCACCGTTTTTGCTTTGTTTTTCTGAGAACTTTTCGGCTTAGAATCGTCGCTATCCTCCGGCGCCTCTTCCGGCTGAGAATCGGAGACCAGCAAATCCCCGCAAATAGAAATTTCTCCGCCGTCCACCGTCTCCAGCATGTTGATGCATCTAAGCAAGGTGGACTTACCAGAACCGGACGGGCCGATAATCGCCAATACTTCGCCATCCTCCAGAGAGAAGGAGATGTCCTTGATAACTTCCAAATCGCCAAAGCTCTTCTTGACGTTTTTTACAGATAAAACGCTCATGTCCTTTTCCCCTTTCTCAATCGTAGTAGCTGAGACGTTTTTCCATATGGGTGAAGCAGACAGAAACCACGCCGTTCATAATCAGATAGAAAATACCCGCCACGAAGATGGGTACAATGGAGAATTCCCGGGTGGTAGCCGTCTGAGCCAGGCGGAACATCTCCGCCACGCCGATGGTCTGAGCAAGGGCCGTATCCTTTACAAGCGTCATACACTCGCTGCCCATAGGCGGCAAAATACGCTTGATGACCTGGGGAAGGGAAATGTGAAAAAAGGTCTGGATTTTTGTAAACCCGAGGATCGTCGCCGCCTCTTTCTGACCGACGGGGATGGATTCGATGCCGCTGCGGAAAATTTCACAGAAGTACGCCGCATAGTTGAGGACAAAAGCGAGGATCGCTGCCCAAAAGCGAGGAATGGCGATACCGAACAGCTTGCTGGGAGCGAAATAGAAGAAAATCAGCTGCAAAATCAGAGGGGTTCCCCTCATGATGAGCAGATAAAACTCAATCACTTTCCGGACGACGATATTTTTGGACATGCGCCCAAAGCAGACAATAAATCCCAACGGAATAGACAATATGAGCGTGAGAAAAAACACCTGCAACGTCACCAGAGATGCTTCCAGCATTTGGGGAATCAGTTTCAACAGCGTATTGAATTCCACGTTTTTTCCTCCTAAATTACTCCGCCATCTTTGGCGCCAAAACCCTTTTAACGACATAATTGCAGCAGACGGCGTGCACTGTCTGCTGCAATTGAAAATCGGGTACCAGTAACAAAATCTTATTTAACGGTGGTGATATCCGCACCAAACCATTTGGTGGAAATCTCAGCCAAGGTTCCGTCCTCGGCCAGTTCTTTCAAGCACTTCTGGACTTCATCGCGAAGGCTCTGAGCATTCTTTTCAAAACCGATGACATACTCTTCGTCCGCCAAAGATTCGTCCAATAAACGGTAGGTGCCGGGATCTTTCTCCATATAGTACCGGGCGACGACTTCATCCATGACAACAGCATCCGCGCCGGCGATACCCAAATCCATCATGGCTTTTACGTTGTCGGAAATGGTAACCAGCTCTTTGACACTGTCTTTAAAGTCGGGCATGTTGTCAATGGCCAACTCCGCGGAAGAGCCGCTCTGCACATCGACCACTTTGCCCGCCAAGTCAGCAATGTTGTTGATATCGCTGTCGGCCAAAACCACGACGACCTGGGTGTTTTTCATGTAGGGATCGGAGAGGTTCATCTCTTTTTCCCGTTTTTCGGTTTTGGTAAAGCCGTTCCAGAGGCAGTCCACGTTGCCAGTGCTCAGTTCCTGCTCTTTGGAGTTCCAGTCGATCGGCTGAAGCTTCAGTTCCACGCCTAATTTAGCCGCTACTTCCTTTGCTACATCCACGTCGAAACCGACAATATTTTGATCCTCATCCCGAAATCCCATGGGAGGGAAAGAATCATCGAGGCCCATGACCAGTTCACCTTTCGCCTGTACGTCAGCCAGAGAGGTATCTTCTTTTTTGTCGCCGCAGCCTGTCAGGGTAAATCCTACTGCCATAACCAGAGCTGTCAGCAAAGCGAGACTTTTCTTCATTGTCAATCACCAATCTTTCAAAAATTTGTTAGGCGCCAACTTGACGCCTCAAATGGAACGGCCACATACACTTTCCCGATCAATCCCGTTCAAATAACGCCTCAAACGCAATCGTTTTTGCACGGAGTAGGCTTTTCTGTGAAAGAGCTGTCCCAACAGAGATACAAAATGGTATCGTGTCCCACAGTTCTCGCAGTAGCGGAATGAAGGCGCTGTTCAAACGACCAGACAACACCATATCTGCAGCACACCACTTTTCAAGGCGTGAAAGCTGCATAAACATGGCGATAATCATCCGCAGAAAAGATTTGTTATATAAAGCTTTTGCGCTATGGAAACATGACACACTTTTTGTACCAATTGTAGATATTATAGCATGATATTTTAATTTAGTAAATAGGTAAAGAGGTAATTCGGTAAACAATGCAAAAAATTTGCAAAAAAGAAAGGGCTGCTCTTAAAAAGCAGCCCTTTCCAGACAGAATTTACAAATCAATTGGTTTCAGCGGACGGACGTTTGCTGCGACTTCAACCTGTTTCGAAGTGTCTTTGTCATGAAATTTATCTATAATCTGCTGGCAGATCATCTGGGCATTTTCATAGGTGGTACTGGGCAGCATTAGAACAAACTGGATGCTGCTGAAAGCAGATACCACATCGACGCACCTCAAATTTGCAAGGATGGTTTCCTTCAGAAGCTGCATCGACGACTTTAAAACATCATTTTCAGGAATCGACTGATCCACGCCACTCAAAGTAAGCAGAGCAATATTGATAGACTGCTCGGTTAGAGACATTGCTGCCGCCTGCATCTGATAGAAGTTTTTGAAGATCTCATAATCACAGAAAAAAGCTTGTTTCTGCTGGCCGGATTCGTTGAGATCCTCGCAAATCAGCGAAAGATCCATTTCAATGGCACTAATTCTGCTGATGATTTTCTGATACAGCGCCTTGATCCCATCGGAAAGGCAAACACCCATTTTGTTGTAAAACAGCTTGGAAATATAGTTATAGTGGGAAAGGGCTTTGCTGAAACGACCAGAAGCAATGTAGGCTTTAAGAAGTTGTTCGTGCAGTTTTTCTTCATACGCATAAATATCCACGGCACGTTCACAGATGTGAATGATCTCATCAAAATCTTTCTGTTGTTCCAGCAGTTTACACAGTTTTATGGTACAGGTTACAAAAAGCGTTGCATAGTATGTACTTTTCTGAAGCACCCAGTCACAATATGCGGACTTGGGAAGAAACTCACCCTTATAGAGACGAAACGCTTCATGATAAGCCGCAATCTTATCGTTGTCATATTCGATCTTTTCTGCTTGGCGAATGCACTTTTCGAAATTTTCCGTATCGACTTTCCAAGGAATAGACGAATTCCAGAGATAGGTGTCCTTGGAATACAAAATGAGTTCGGTTTCTTCATCCGGACATAAATCCTTTAAAATGTTTCTAGCGCGGTATACCAGGTTTTTCAAAACGTTTAATGGGTCGCGACTTTCTTCCTGTCCCCAGATGTCGGAGACAAGATCATCGACTGAAATAGCGTTGTTGCGATTCACGATCAGGTATTGTATCAGCATCCATGCCTTTTTGGTACGGACAGATGCGTCTGAAATTTCGTGACCTTTATAGATGATTTTAAACCCGCCCAACAGCTGTATTTCACAGTTATCCGCCGGCGAAGCATCCAGAAGCATGAAGTAACCGCCTTTCCGAATGATTGGAAGCAAAAATTTGAAAGCCGATCAATGACAAATAAGAGGAATGGCCGCCGCTCCAAACATTGTATCACAAATGTTAAAATATGATTATCAAAAAAGAAGTTCCTTCTTTTTAGGATATCGTTTAAATTATACCTCGTTTGACAATAAATTTCAATATTCATTTTATAATGACAAAATAATACTTCTAAAAAATTAAACGCCCCGAAAAACGGGGCGTCATCGTTTATTTATTTGATAAATAGTTGCAATCCGAATTGCGGGCATTTCATGCCCGCAACTATACTATTTTTTATTACAAGAGGGAAATCGGAGATTTTCTACCTTGGCCGTAACAAAAAATAGCAAAGGACGTAGTCGCTATAGTTGAGTAGAATAGCTATTTTTTTATTATTCTTTAAAAGGGATTACCTGATTCAGCCGATCGGACTCAAACGAGGCTTCCATCACCTTCATGACCCGCATCATCTGAGGATGGGTGATGAGTTGGGGTTCCAGTCCGTCCACCGCTTTGCAGACATTGCGGTAGAAATCATGTACATCCGGTGTCGGATGAGGGACGGGATGTTCGACGATGGTATCGTCTTTTCTAGGCGCCATGGTTTTGGTGAGACCCGCCGCCGTCTTGACCGGGATGACATCCTTTTCGTCCCAGTTTTCACAGCAGACGATTTTGCCATTCAAATCCCAATCATTAATGATCGCAGTCCCGTTTGTACCCTGCATATACCAGCGGGGCAGATTGATAAAGTTGCTGGTTCCCACTTCCACGTGAACCACTTTGCCACCTTCAAATGTGATGTTCATTTTAAATCCGTCGTCTACTTCGTAATTGGTGACGTGATCCATCACAGCGTAAATCGAAACAATTTTTTCCTTGACCATCTGTAAAACCTGGTCGATGAGGTGTACGCCCCAGTCCAGCATCATTCCTCCGCCGAACTCCTTTTTTCCGCGCCAATCGCCGGGAATGCCGCGGGAACCGTGTACCCGGGATTCGATGCTGAACACCTCCCCCAACACGCCGCTCTCGTAGATTTCCTTCATGGCAAGGAAATCCGCGTCCCAACGGCGATTTTGATGGACGGTGAACAATTTGCCGTATTGATTGGCGGCGTCGATCATAGCCTGAAGGTCGGCGGAAGAAACAGTGACAGGCTTTTCACTGATGACATTTTTTCCAGCTGCCAGCGCCTGCACTGCGATTTTCCGATGTACATCGTTTGGTGTGGCGACAGTGACAATATCGATAGTGGGATCCGCCAAAAGCTGCTCCAAAGAATCATAGGCGCGGATGCCCTTATCTCTAGCGGCCTGCTGACGCTCTTCCTTAATGTCGAAGATACCGGCCAGATTAGCTACATCGCTCTTCAATAGATGTTCTACGTGCCAACCTCCCATTCCGCCGTATCCGATAACTGCAACATTCTTTTTCATGTGATTTCCTCCTATTCGCCAATGCTCATTAAATAATCGTAGCAGCGTTTTACTTCCTCAGGACCGGTAGGATTGCAGCCTTCGCTTTCTACAATCATTCTAATTCCCAGTTCTTTTGCTTTGTTATGAACTCTCCTGACAGGGGCTGCGCCCTGGCCCAACGACCGCCCGTCATATCTTCCGCCACCGTCCTTTAAATGAATAAATACGATGCGGTCTTTCAGCCATTCCATCATTGTAACCGGATCCAACCCTCCCATAAACGCCCAATAGGTATCCAGTTCAAATTTGATATCGGTGCGGGTCACCAATTCCCAAAAGGGGATCTGGTTTTGCCGGTTGGGTGTATGATCCCAATAATGGTTATGGAAATACAGGGTGAGTCCCTCTTTTGCTAGGCGCGCATTTACTTCATTCACAAGGGCAAGGGAAGCTTCCAGTTGTTCCTTAGTCGCATAATACATGGAGGAAAATCCGACATTGGTACAGCCCAGCTCTTTGTGATAAGCAACGATCTGGTCCAACTCACTGGCAAAGGCATCCGGGCCAATATGCGAACCCCACGCCTTTAAATCGTATTTTTGGAGC
>CABUOE010000030.1 GCA_902493155.1 uncultured Eubacteriales bacterium | reverse complement strand
TATCCGCCGATGAAGTTGACCCCCACCTGGTTCGCGATTTTCTCCAGCGTCAGGGCGTATTTAACCGGGTCTCCGCCGCTGGCCGCCACCAGCATGGCGATGGGAGTGACGGAAATCCGCTTATTGATGATAGGAATACCGTATTTCTTTTCAATGTCCTCTCCGGTGCTGACCAAATGCTCCGCTTTCCGGCAGACCTTTTCGTAAATCTTATCGCAGGAACGGCCGATGTCGCCGTCCGCGCAGTCTAAAAGGGAAACCCCCATGGTGATGGTGCGGATGTCGAGATTTTCCTCCTCGATCATCTTGATGGTTTCCATAATATCATGAACGTTAATCAACTTATTTTCAGCCCTTTCGTCAAATCGGTTAAATCCGGTGCATCGAGTTGAAGATATCCTCGTGCATAACGTGGATATCGAGCCCCATCTCTTTTCCCAGAGTGCTGAGCATATCCGACAAAGTGCCGAACTCACAGGAAATTTTGGAGATGTCCACCATCATGACCATGACGAACATGTCCTGCAAAATGGTCTGGGTCACATCGACGATATTGGCGTTGGCCTCGGCGCATTTTTCGCTGACTTTGGCCAGAATCCCTACGGTGTCCTTGCCGACTACTGATAAAACTGCACGCATAAAAAGTCCTCCAGATCCTTCAAAATAACGCCCCAGGAGGGGTCAAAACTACTATTCAGTATACTAGATTTCCATAAAAATTACAAGGTTTCCGCTGAGAAAGGGAGAAACCCCCAAATTCCTGCGCCGATTCCCCCCTTCCCTTGTCCAATAAGGCAAAAAAGCCGCAGAGGAATTCCTCCGCGGCTTTTTGTATAATTCCTGTTTCTTAGAACGAAATATCGTGAGCAATCTGATAAAGATCCATGGGAAGCTCTTTTTTCATCTTCAAGGCTTCCTGAATATCGTAATCGACGATTTTGCCGTCTGTCTGCGCAACAACACGGTTTCCGATGCCCTGATGCAGCAATTCCACCGCGTGATAGCCCATTTGGCTGGCGACGACACGGTCGGTGACTGTGGGATTGCCGCCGCGCTGTACGTGGCCGAGAACGGTTTCACGGGATTCAATGCCGGTTTTCTCTTCGATTTCCTGTGCAATCTCCTTCGCATGGCCGATGCCTTCTGCAACAACGATGATAAAGTGCTTTTTGCCCAAAGCACGGGATTTTTCAATTTTTTCCAGAACGGCGTCCATGTCCGGTTTCATTTCAGGAACCAGAATGTAGGACGCACCTACTGCGATACCGGTATTTAGGGCAATATAACCAGCATTTCTGCCCATCACTTCAACCACGCTGCAGCGGTCATGGGACTGAGCGGTGTCGCGAATGCGGTCAACCATATCCATGGCTGTGTTCATGGCCGTATCGTAACCGATGGTGTAATCGGTGCAGGCAATATCGTTGTCAATGGTGCCGGGGATGCCGACACAGGGGATTCCAATAGAGGAAAGGTCGCCCGCTCCGCGGAACGAACCGTCGCCGCCGATAACAACTAACCCTTCAATGCCCGCTTTCAGACAAGTCTCCTTTGCCTTCTGAACGCCGGCCATATCTTTAAATTCTTTGCAGCGTGCGGTATACAGCATAGTTCCGCCGCGGTTGATGATATCAGAAACGCTTCTCATATTGAGCTCGATCATGTCGCCGTTGATGAGGCCGTTGTAGCCACGCATGACACCCAAAACTTTCATGCCATATTGCAGTCCGGTACGGGCAACGCTTCTGATGGCAGCGTTCATACCGGGAGCGTCTCCGCCGCTTGTCAAAACTCCGATTGTTTTCATTTGGTGATACTCCTTCCAAATATCTTTCCTATCAAATTTCTCCATATACAATTGTATTATTTTTTTTGCAACTGTCAAGAGGATTTGGATGATTTTGTCTCTTTCACTACAATATTGTTACAATTTTAACAGCTTTGTGAAATCTTCGTTCAAAGACTCCTCCCGTTTACGGGCGGAAGTCTCGTTGTCCTTGACAACAAAGTAGTAAATCTTAATCTTCGGCTCGGTGCCGGAAGGTCGAATCACCGCTTTACATCCGTCTTCTAGCTGATACATCAGTACATCGGATGACGGCAGTTCAATAGGCTCCTGCCTACCAGTCAGGCAGTCTTTTGCCAGACGCTTTTTGTAGTCATTAAAGCGGACGACTTTGATTCCGCCAATTTCCTCAGCGGGATTCTCCCTGAGCGACTGCATGATAGCGTTCATGTTTTCCATTCCGGCTTCCCCTTCAAAGGCAAAGCTCTTCTGGGTGCAGAGGTGGTAACCGTACTTATCGTACAGCTCATTTAAAACATCCACCAGATTCTTGCCCTGATCGGCGTAAAAGGCCGCCATTTCACAGATGAGCATGGAGCCAACTACGGCATCTTTGTCGCGGACATAGGTACCGGACAGATAGCCGTAGCTTTCTTCAAAGCCAAAGATATACCGGTTTTCTTCCCCGGTTTTCTCCAGCTTGCCGATGAGCTCGCCGATGTACTTAAAACCGGTCAGCACATCCACCACTTCCACACCATACTCAGCAGCAATGTGGTCAATGAGGCTGGTGGTGACAATGGTTTTCACCGTCAGCGGATTCTGGGGTAATGTGCCCAGTGCCTTCCGCTGAGAAGCGATATAGTTTAAGAGCAGGCAGCCCACTTCATTGCCGGTAATCAATTTGTATTCGCCCTGATATTTCACGGCGATTCCCACCCGGTCGCAGTCGGGGTCCGTAGCCAGCAGCAAGTCGGAACCGGTTTCCTCACAGAGCTTGAGCCCCAAAGCCAAGGCTTCCTTGATCTCCGGGTTCGGGAAAGGACAGGTGGTGAAATTCCCGTCCGGCTTTTCCTGCTCCGGAACGACCGTCACATCGGTCAAGCCAATGCGCTTTAATATTTCACGAACAGGCTTGTTTCCGGTGCCATTTAACGGTGTGTAAACCAGCTTAAAGCCGCTTTTCTTGACCAGATCGCCGTGAAGGGACTGGCTCAGCACGTGGCTGTAAAAAGCCTCCTTCACTTCGTCACCGATGTAGGAAATGAGGCCTTTTTGAAGCGCTTCCTCAAAATCGATGACTTTTACATCATCGAACTCGTTGACGGCCTTAATATTGGCAAGAACGGCGTCAGCCGTTTCATTGGTAATCTGACAGCCATCGGAGCCATAAGCCTTGTAGCCGTTATACTTTGCCGGGTTGTGAGAAGCTGTCACCATAATTCCCATCTGACAGCGAAGCTCCCGCACCGCAAAGGAAAGGCAGGGGGTGGGCATCAGTTCCCGGTAAATGTGCACTTTGATGCCGTTGGCAGCGAGCACTTTGGCCGCTTCTTTTGCAAAAAGGTCGGACTTGATGCGGCTGTCATAGCTGACGGCCACCGCACCGCCTGACCAATTATCGTTGACGTAGTTTGCCAGGCCCTGGGTCGCCTTACGGACGGTGTAGATGTTCATCCGGTTGGTTCCTGCCCCGATAACACCCCGCAGTCCTCCCGTGCCGAACTCCAGTTCCCGGTAAAACCGATCATTTATTTCCTCTTCGTTGCCCTTGACAGCGTTGAGCTCCTCTATTAAATCTTTGTCTTCTAAATCTTTTGTAATCCATTCCAGATATTTCGCGTTCTCCACTGAAAATCCGTCCTTTCACCAGCGCACCTGAGACGAAACCGCCTGCGCGCGTAATATTTACGGGACTTTTTCAACTTGGGCAAGTCCCTACCCTTTCATGATAAACGATGGAATCAACCGGTGTCAATAGATTTTCCATGAAATTCCCGAGAACTCATCGACACAAAACGCAGGCCAATCCTGTCGATTGGGGGCAAACGACTGATTCCGCTTCTTTTCCTCAAAAACTGTCGGTGTAATTTGCTCTATTACAACAATCGCTCCGAAGGTATCGGCCTTCGGAGCGGATTTTGATTAAGCGAATATGGAGAGCAAAACGCCCGCCGCAATAGCGGAACCGATAACACCTGCCACGTTGGGACCCATGGCGTGCATCAGAAGGAAGTTGGTAGGATCGGTTTCCGCGCCGACTTTCTGGGACACACGGGCCGCCATCGGGACAGCGGATACACCTGCGGAACCGATGAGAGGGTTAACCTTTCCTTTGGTGACGATGTACATCAGTTTACCGAACAGCACGCCGCCGGCAGTACCGATGCAGAAGGCCAGCAGACCCAATCCAACGATCAAAAGGGTCTTGACGGTAAGGAAGTATTTTGCCGTAGCAGTGGCGCCCACCGTCACGCCCAGGAAGATGGTGATGATATTCATCAACTCGTTCTGAGCGGTCTTGACCAGACGGTCGACCACGCCGCTCTCCCTCATTAGGTTGCCAAGCATCAGCATACCCATCAGAGGAGCTGCATCGGGAACCAGGAAGGAAACGAGAAGGGTTACGATAAACGGAAACATCAGCTTTTCCACGCGGGAAACGGGGCGGAGCTGTTCCATGACGACTGAACGCTCCTTCTTGGTGGTCAAAAGTTTCATAATAGGCGGCTGAATAACAGGAACCAGCGCCATATACGAATATGCGGCAACCGCAATAGAACCAAGCAATTCCGGAGCCAGAGATTTTGCGACCAGGATGGCAGTAGGGCCGTCGGCACCGCCGATGATACTGATACCGCCTGCCTGCTCCGGGGTAAACTGACCTGTAGCCAGAGCGCCAAAGAACGTCACGAAAATACCAAGCTGAGCCGCCGCGCCCAAGAGGAAGCTCTTGGGATTTGCGATCAGCGGACCAAAATCGGTCATAGTACCGATGCCTAGGAAGATCAACGGCGGATAGATGCCTAACTTAACACCTAGATACAGAATATCCAGTAGTCCCCCGTCGTGCAGTACCGTCCCGAAGTCGATACTGCTTCCAATATAATAATCCATGTGGAATAATTCGGTGTTGGGAATGTTTGTCAGCAGCATACCAAAAGCGATGGGAAGCAGCAGCAAAGGCTCATACCCTTTGGCAATGGCCAGATAGGCAAGGAAGCAGGCGATAGCAATCATCAGCAGTTCCTGCCAGTGGACCGACAGAAATCCAGAGGATGAAATCAGCCCCTGAATACTTTCGTTAATAGTTGCAAACATGGTTTCAAGTCCTTTCTCTTTGGATTTGTCGGCTAAAAGGGCCGGGTATTTTCCAGTACACCGGCGGCGCTCCAAGCGGAAGGAGCCTGTCTGGTGCGTTTGATGCTTCGGATCACAAAGGAGCCGTTGCTTCCCTCTTCGCTGAGGATAGCGCTGATTGCACCCGTAATAGCTGCGACGATCTCATCGGAAAGGCCATCGTCAGAAACCACCTCCACTAATTTTGGAGAAGCCGGAGCGGGCTGAGATTTTTCTTGTTTTGGTTGTTTGGTTCTGGCATTGCTGATGGTCTCCATAATTTTTCCGAAGGCCCAGAAGATGATGACCAGTGCCAGCAGCGCGGAAAAGACCACCACGATTCCGGTGACAAAGGTGGCTACCGCTTGACCCCAATCAATGCTCTGCAGCGTGTCAAGCCATTTTTGCATAATGAAAACTCCTTTACAATGGTATTATTTAAATCTCCGGCTTTGGAGAAGAAAAAAAGTTTTTGTGACCTGTGTCTATAGAATCTGCCGTAGCATAGAAATTTGTCTCCCACGCAGGCAGATAAGGATGATGCCTGAGGTAAATCCGATAAGCCGGCTCGATTTTCTTAAGAAGCAACGGCAAATCGAAAAGATCTTCGTTTCGGTGATAACCGGAAAAAGCAAGTTTTGGTTTTTTGATTTTGAGGGTTTCCTGTGCGCCCAAAAGCGCTTGCCGTTCCGCTCCTTCTACATCCATCTTCATAAAAGTGCATGGCTTGTCTTTTAATAAACTGTCCGCCGAACGAACCAGCACTGTCACCCGGCCAGAGTCACTTAAAAAGGAATTTCGCCCGGCGCGGTTATCGAAGGAAAGCGTGGTATCTTCGTTCCAGATTCCCACGTTCAGAAGCAACATGTCTTTCCAGCCGCAGCGTTCCGCCGTTTTTGTGAGCTTGCGGAAATTTTTCACGTCTGGCTCCAGCACGGTCACCGAACCGTACTTTCCGCCGGTTTCCCGCAGAAATTCCTGAACAGTATCCCCATCGTATCCGCCTAAGTCCAAGTAATGTTCTCTGGACCCTAAGTGCAGAATGTGTTCATACACTTCCGATTTCGGCGTTTCGATTTCCCGAAGCAGCTCAATTTTTCCGCTGAGCTTAAAATTCAAAACGTTTTCAAAAACCCGTTTAGAAGTTTCGTCCGCCAACAGGGAATAGCTCTCTTCAATCTCTTTTCGATGACTGAGAAAGTAGTCCTCGTCGAACAGGCCATCGCCAAAAACGGGCACGTCAGGCGCCAAAACTTCGTGACGCTGATGAAGGGCAAATATTTTTTGGAGCAGTTCGGGAGTAAAAGCGGCAAAACAGAGAAGAACAATAAAATTACCAAATTCTTCTTCCACCTCAGCGAGCTTTTTCACCAGATATCCCTCAAAGGAATGCCCACGGACATATTCGTCACTTGCGAAAATCCCGCTGATCTTGATACCGTATTTCCGGCAGGCAGCCATGATTTTCAGGGCTCCGTCTCCCATGCCGTACAATATAATGGGACGAGTTTCTCTTTGGAGTCTACGCCAGATAGACTCTTGTTTCACAATATCAAGCAACCCCAAACTCCCCCATGATAATGATGGTATTATTATACCGTAATATTTCCACTTTGTCTATAGCTTAACAATCATTTTTTGATATTTTAGTGGAAAAATTTTTTGTCCCAGTCGAAGGCACACCCGCTAAAACTTTTCATTCCCCCGCTTTAAAAAACGGAAAAATTCCCCATAGACAGTCCATCTGGAATCGGGTATAATTTTTTCGAGAAGTTTTAGATAACAAACCGTTGATAAAAGAGGAAAAGTCATGAAAATTCTGCGCGAATTGCTGATTATTTTTACTATCTGCCTTGTAGGACAGCTCATTTCCGGAGTTCTTCCCATTCCCTTTCCCGCCAGCGTTTTGAGCCTTGTCATCCTGCTGTTGCTGCTCTTGTCCAAGGCGTTTAAGCCCCACTGGATTCAGAACCTTTCCGGATTTCTGTTAAAAAACATGGCCTTTTTCTTTATTCCGGCCGGCGTCTGCATCATCGAGCAGTACACGGCGCTGAAAGGAAATATCCTGACGCTGCTGCTCATCTGCCTGGTCACTACCTTCCTCACCTTCACGGCATCCGCTTACGCCGTGACCGGCACCATCAAACTCATGGACAAGATAAGGAGCAGGCACAATGGGTAAAATTATGGAAACCATCGTTTCAAACAGCATGTTTGGTGTGGCGCTGAGCATTTTGATGTACGCCGTCGGCCTGTTTCTCAACAAAAAACTGAAAACGCCTATCTGTAATCCGCTTTTGATCGCGATTGCTTTGGTCATCGCCGTTTTGCAGGTCTTTCACATTCCCCTGGAGAGCTACCTGAAGGGTGGAGACGTCATCTCGATGTTTTTGGCCCCCGCCACAGCGGTTCTCGCCTACTCCATCTATCACCAGATTCATCTGCTCAAAAAATACTGGCTTCCCATCTTAGTAGGATGCCTCGTCGGAGCAGTTACTTCCATTGGAAGCGTTTACCTGCTCTGCAGGCTATTCCGGCTGGATGAAATTTTGACGGCTTCGATGCTCCCCAAATCCGTCACCACTCCTATTGCCATGGAAGTGAGCGCTGCCCTCGGCGGCACCCCTTCTATCACTGTGGCGGCCGTCGTGGTGACCGGCATTCTGGGCGCAATGCTCTCCCCGCTGTTTGTAAAGCTCCTGCACCTGAAAAACAAGGTAGCCATCGGGGTAGCTATCGGTTCCAGCAGCCACGCCGTGGGCACCAGCAAGGCGGTGGAAATGGGGGAAGCAGAAGGGGCTATGAGCGGCATCGCCATCGGCGTTTCCGGAATATTAACGGTACTCATTTCATTATTCTTATAAACCAAAGCCACCAGTGAACTGGTGGCTTTGGTTTAAATTTCGACTGCCCTAATGAAACTCTAGCGGCTGTTTAGGCGATTCCGAGGAGCCGTCCCACAGAGGCGACGATGAAGCAAATGACAAGTCCCGTCACCGTGGGTACCAGGAAGGACACACCCGTCCATTTCCAGCTGCCGGTTTCCTTGTGGATGGTGAGACAGGTGGTGGAGCAGGGCCAATGCATCAGCGAAAACAGCATGGTACACATGGCGGTGATGATGGTCCAGCCGTTGTCGACGAGCAGGGTATGGAGCTCGGAAAGCTGATCCAATTCGATGAGTGTTCCGCCTGCCATATAGGACATAATAATGATGGGAAGGACGATCTCATTAGCGGGAAAGCCCAAGATAAACGCCATCAGAATGGTGCCGTCCATACCGAACAAAGAGGCAAAGGGGTCGAGGAAGTTGGTGCAGAGGGCCAATATCGTCTCACCCCCCACCGAGATGTTCGCCATGAGCCAGATGACGATCCCTGCCGGCGCCGCCACGGCGATTGCCCGACCCAATACAAACAGGGTGCGGTCAAAGATGGAGCGGACGATAACTTTGCCGATCTGGGGCTTCCTGTAAGGGGGAAGCTCCAGGGTGAAGGATGAGGGAATCCCCTTGAGTATCGTTTTTGAGAGGATTCGGGAGAGAAGGAAAGTCATCAGCACGCCGAGAACGATAACACCCACTAAAAACAGCGTGGACAAAACCGACGCCCCCATGGTTGCCGCAGCGCCGACAAAGAAGATGGAAATCAGGGTAATCAGGGTCGGAAACCGCCCGTTGCAGGGGACAAAGTTGTTAGTGATGATAGCGATGAGCCGCTCCCGGGGAGAGTCAATGATTCTCGCCCCCACGACGCCCGCCGCGTTGCACCCGAATCCCATGCACATTGTAAGAGCCTGTTTGCCGCAGGCGCAGGCCTTTTTAAAGTACTGATCCAAGTTGAAGGCGACGCGCGGCAGATACCCCAAATCCTCCAGCAGGGTAAACAGCGGGAAAAAGATCGCCATGGGCGGCAGCATGACGGCGACAACCCAGGCCAGCACGTGATACATGCCGTCTATGAGTACGCCGGTGAGCCATCCCGGCGCGTTCATCCATTGGAAGAAAATTTTGAGCTGTCCTTCCACCCAAAATAACCCGTCGGCCAAAAGCTGGGACGGATAGTTGGCGCCAGTAATGGTGATCCAGAACACCACCGCTAAAAGCAGCAGCATCACCGGAATTCCGGTCCATTTTCCGATGAGGATTTTATCGATGCGCCGGTCCCTGAGGTCCGCTCGGCTCCGGCTACAGCTGACTACATCCATGCAGATTTCCTCCGCCTGCAATACAATACAGGATGCGATCCGGTCCCGCAGCTTCTCAAAGCTCACCTGCTGCTCAGCCAGATAGGCCGCCACTCTTTCCATGGCCTTTTGGACAGCGGGATCGCTCAGAAGATCAATTTTCAGGTATTCTTTCATGGAATCATGAAAGCTGCTGTCCCCGTCCAGGAGCTTTAGGGAAATCCAGCGGGTGTTGGCCCCCTGTCCCAGGATTTTTTCCAGCTCCGGCTGCAAAATCGAAATCGCCTTTTCCACTACCGGCGTATACCGAAGCTTTTTTGGCAGCGTCGGATGCTCATATGTAACCATCCGACTGAGTTCCTCCATCATCTTGTCGATACCTTTCCGGCGTCTGGCGCTCATGCCCACTACTGGAACACCCAAGTTTTTGGAAAGCTGCCTCAAATCGAGGGAAATGTTTTTCTTTTTGGCCTCATCCATCAAATTGACGCAGACGACGACGTTCCCGGTGATCTCCATAATCTGTAACACTAAATTGAGATTTCGTTCGAGACAAGTGGCGTCGCAAACCACGGCCACCGCGTCCGGATTTCCGAAACAGATAAAGTCCCGCGCCACTTCTTCCTCCGCCGACCGGGCCGAAATGGAATAAGTTCCCGGCAAATCGGCGAAAATATAATTGCGTCCGTTATATTCGCAGTTTCCGCTGGCGTTGCTCACCGTTTTACCCGGCCAGTTGCCGGTGTGCTGGTTCATTCCGGTCAGCTCATTGAACACCGTGCTTTTCCCAACGTTTGGATTCCCCGCCAGGGCGATCACCCGGTCGCTTTCACACTGCTTTTCAATTTTCATTCCTCCGTCCGCCGCATTCAGCCCCGTTGAGCCTTTGGTTAGTCCCATATAAACCCCTTGCCTTTCCGGCGTACTAAACGCCTGTGATATTTCGTAAGGCCTTCTTTGGCCCATTTGCTTATCCTCCTTGCGGCAGAGAAAAAGCGCTCTTGCCGGCGGCAAAAGCGCCCAAAACAGTCTCGCAACAGCTTGACTCTTTTTCTTCTCTCCGGTATGGGGAAATATCGCTTCAATTCGGTTACGCCAAAGGAGACACCAAAATATGGTCGGAATCTTCGTTGCGCAGGGCGATCACTGCGCCCCGGATCAGATAGGCAATGGGGTTGCCGGCGGGACTTCTGTGCAGGCACTCCACCTTTGTGCCCTCGATCAGTCCGATGTCCATCAGGCGCTTCCGCATCGTCCCGGTTGCACCCAGCTCGGAAACTTTGGCCTCTACCCCCTCATGAAGCCTGTTTAACGGTAATCTATCGTCAGTCATACGGGTTACACGCTCCTTACTGTAATCTTAGAAAGTTTTCTTTGGAACTTCCCTGATAGCAAATTATGCTAAGGAAAGTTGATCGGTGCAAAGGAAAGATTTTTAGAAGGATTTTATATGATTTGTTAAGGAATGCCGAATATTGTGAAATTTTCCCTCTATGACTGGACAAGTTCCATAAAATCATGTATAATGACACTCGGTATGATTGCTTTTACCAGCATGGAAATATTATTTTGAAAGGTTTGAATACAAATGAATCTGTTTAAAAAAGTTACGGCCGGACTGCTGGCCGCCGCCACCCTTGTGAGCTTTGCCGGATGCAGCGGCAGCGACACCACCTGGACTTATAAGCTTGGGGACTATACGGTAACTTCCGGCATGTACGTGGGCCTTTCCTTGACCGCCTATCAGGAAGCGCAGGCGCTCGAGGGCTTTGACGCCTCCAAAACTCCCTTCGACCAGGAACTGGAAGGTGAGGACGGCCTGAAATGGGTCACTGACGAAGCGGAATCCTTAGCACGGAATTACCTGGCTGTTGAACAAAAATTTGACGAAATGGGCCTCACCGTGGACGAGGAATCTCAAAAAACCATGGATACTAACGCGGAAGCTTACTACAACTATTTGGATCAGATCTACGGCTACGCCGATAAGGGATTTGGGTTGGAATCCTACAAAAAGCTGCAGCTCAACCAGTATAAAAGCAGCAGTATCTTCAACAAAATTTACGGGGAAGGCGGCTCTGAGGAAGTCAAGGACGATGAACTGAAAGACATTTTCTACAGCGATTACGCCAAGGTCTTCTACATTCCTGTTACAACCACTGTGACCGCTGAAGACGGCACCAAGTCCAACCGCGATCAGGCCGATATTGACGCGGATATCGAAACATTGACCAACCGCTTAGAGGCCGGGGACGATTTCCAGGCCATTTTGAACGATTATTTTGCTGATGAAGAGACTGTTCCCAACGCCTCTCAGTACTACGCTATCGTCCAGAAAGGGGATTCCCAAACCCCGCAGGATATCTTGGATTTCGCCTTTGATTCAGAAATCGGAGATGTGGGCAAATCGGTTGATTCCACCGCTTCCTTTGTTCTGAAGAAATTGGATATCACCGAGTCTGAAGAAGACTTTGCCAATTATCGTGTTAACCTGCTGTCCAATTTGAAGGCCGAGGAATTCAACGCCAAAGTCGACGAGTGGGGCCAGGCAATTGAGCTTGAGAAAAATGAAAGGGCTTTGTCGAAGCACAGTCCCAAAAACATCAAAATCAAACCTACCGGAACCAGCTCTTCCAGCGACGAATCTTCCGAAGGATCCAGTGAAAGCTCAGAGGAATCCAGCGAAAGTGCCTCTGAATCCAGCGCAGAATAGCCCAAAGACCTCTCCGTTGTCGGAGAGGTCTTTTTTCTAACAAAATACACTGATCTGTTGCTTTTTCTATACAAATTAAGTTCCGTGAGCAGGTTTATTTTTATGAAGTTCAGAAATTCGGTAAACCTTCTGTGAATTCCTTGCTTTTTGGATAAAGATGGGCTATAATATTGCTTGGATTTGAGAGATTCAAGAAGAATAAATTACTTGGAGGTTTTTTATTATGTTAGTTTCTGCAAAAGAAATGCTGAACAAAGCCAAAGCCGGCAAATACGCGGTTGGTCAGTTCAATATCAACAATTTGGAGTGGACCAAAGCGGTTTTGCTCACCGCGCAGGAAAACAATTCTCCCGTCATCCTCGGTGTTTCCGAAGGCGCCGGTAAATACATGGGAGGCTACAAGACCATCGTGGGTATGGTAAACGGTATGCTGGAAGAACTGAACATCACCGTTCCCGTCGCGCTGCATTTGGACCACGGCTCCTACGAAGGCGCTAAGAAATGCATCGAAGCCGGTTTCTCTTCCATCATGTTCGACGGCTCCCACTACCCCATCGAAGAAAACATCGAAAAAACCAAAGAATTGGTTTCCATCTGCAACGACAAAGGCCTGTCCCTGGAAGCAGAAGTTGGTTCCATCGGCGGTGAAGAAGACGGCGTCATCGGCGCTGGCGAAGTGGCCGATCCTAACGAGTGCAAAATGATCGCCGATTTGGGCGTTACCATGCTGGCTGCCGGAATCGGTAACATCCACGGCAAATACCCCGAAAACTGGGCGGGCCTCAATTTTGACGTTCTCGCAAAAATTCAGGAACTCACCGGCACTATGCCTCTGGTTCTCCACGGCGGCACCGGCATTCCCGAAGATATGATCAAAAAAGCCATCTCCCTGGGCGTTTCCAAAATCAACGTCAACACCGAGTGCCAGCTTTCTTTTGCAGCTGCTACCCGCAAATATATCGAGGAAGGCAAAGATTTGCAGGGCAAAGGCTTTGACCCCCGTAAACTGTTGGCTCCCGGCTTTGAGGCGATCAAGGCGACCGTTAAAGAAAAAATGGAGCTTTTCGGTTCGGTCAACAAAGCGTAATCCCTGTTTCGAAAACCAAACATCAAAGGGATCGTTGCAAAATAAGCTTACGATAGCAATTTAGGTAATTACAAACATGAATGTAGGGGCCAATGTAAACATTGGCCCCTACAACTTTTGTACATTATTTTCGGGACAGGCTATTTTGTAGCAGCCCCTTTGGAACTTTTTATAATTTACTTTCTTTTTACCGCATTTTATGCGATAAAATCCATCAAAGATGGTTTCAAAAGGCTCTCGCCTTTTGTAAAAGTAAATTGTTAAAAAATAGTTGCAATCCGAATTGCGGATTGCATATGCCTGTTTCATCAGGCAAGCTGCGGGCATTTTATGCCCGCAGCTATACTATTTTTTATAACGCCCCTTCAAATATTAAAGTTCTTCTTTGCTTTCTAAAAGATATTTTTTCAGTGTACTTTCAATGATTTCCATAGCTTCCGCTATTTTTTTCTCGATGTCCTGGGGCAGAATGCGATTGGGTTCTTCCGGCATCCTGTCGTACACCCCGCGGGCAAAATAATGCTCGATAAACCCGTGTCCAATCCCGTGGATACATCGGCAGGTCACCGGGATATCCGCTTGATGCAGCAGCTCCGCGTAATGCTCCCCTTCCTCCCGGAGAGAATCGTATTCCGCCACAAGGATAGCGGCCGGAGGAAGCCCTCTCAGCTCTTCTGGCGGACAGAAAACCGGTGAAATATGGGGAAGCGCCCGATCCTCAGGCTTAGCATACAACTCGCTAAATGCCTTGATGAGCAGAACTGGCAAGGCTTCCGGATACCTGGGCTTGTCGGCCGGGTTGGACAGCACATCCAAAAAAGGATAGTTGAGAATCTGGCAACGCAGCTGATATTTTCCCGACTCTTTTCCCATCATAGCGGCCACGGCGGCCAGATTACCGCCCGCACTGTGGCCAATGACCGCCATTCTTTCCCCGTCCATCTGATATTCTGCCGCATGTTTTTTCCAGTGGCAGATTACGTCAAAGACGTCTTCTACCGCGGCGGGATAAGGAAATTTGGGCGCTTTCCGATAGTTAATTGAAACCACATTGAGGTTCACATCTTTCCGCAGGCGGTCGCAGAACAATTCTTCATCCGCCCCGTGTCCGTAGACAAAGCCCCCTCCGTGGAGGTCGAAGAGAACAGGGGCACCCTGCCCTTTCGCCCGATACAAGTAAACGTCCACCTCTCCCCCGCGGCAGGGGATCATCATCTTTTCACCGATGAGCTCCGTCTTTCCAATCCGCTCCAATGTCCTGCGGACTCCAACGGCTAAATCGATTTTAAACTGTTCTAAATTCATCGGTACCTACTCTTTCCTGTCCCATCCCATGTTTATTTTTTTATAATTTACTTTCTATTTATCGCATTTTATGTGGTAAAATCCATCGAAGATGGTTTCAAAAAGCGCTCGCCTTTTGAACAAATAAATTGTTAAAACATAGTTGTAATCCGCATTACGGATTGCACTTGCCTGTTTCACCGGGCATTTTGCGGGCATTTCATGCCCGCAATGATACTATTTTTTATTGTAACACAGTTTCCGTTTGTAGGCAAATCAAAAAGCGGCAAGGACAAGGGCTATAGCACTTCGATAATGTTTAGGCCAGGGACACCGTGCCAACGTAGTCATACTCAGCTGGATCAGGTCGCCTATACCGTCAGTGGGAAGCTGGCAAATCGTCTGAGAGCAACACTCCGCTGTCTGTTGTATAACCAGAAGCAGCCGTCTTTTTTTAAGGTGAATAATGTCATAAAATATCAAAATTCCATCTTGTATCTTACGCTTCGACCATATATAATATTCTATAGAAAAAGGTATCGAAAGGAGTACAAATATGTGGAAACAATTTAAGGAATTTGCGTTTAAAGGCAACATTTTCGACATGGCCATCGGCGTAGTCGTAGGGGGAGCATTCGGAAAAATCGTCACATCCCTCGTCAACGACATCATCATGCCCTTTTTCGGCTTTCTGACCGCCGGTATGGAATTTAAATCCCTCAAGTGGGTTCTCAGTGCAGCAGTAGTAGAAAACGGAGAAGTTATAAAGCCAGAAGCAGCTATCCTTTATGGCAGTTTCATCCAGAATATCGTCGATTTTCTCATTATTGCTTTTTCGATTTTCCTCGCTGTCTATTTTGCTTCCAAAGCATCGCAAAAATTACGCAAACAACAGGAGGAAGAATCGGCCCCTGAAACCCCTGCTCCCCCTACTGAGGTAGAACTATTGGCAGATATCCGGGATCTTCTTCAAAAACAGCAAACGAATAACAACGATGAAGAAACCAACTAACTGTACTTTATGTTCCCATATGATGAAAAAAAGATATTTTCGACGGTTTTGTTTAGGACTTTGAACCCTCCCCTAAAAATCTCTTGCGTGATCGATTTCGATGGTGACTGTGATCAGCCGCTTTTTCTGCGTCACCGAGCATGCCTCCCTCTCGGGGCGCGCTAATGATTTCAGCACCGAGCGCATGCATAAGTGTCTGCTTTTGAGGTATCTAAAATAATCTTGTGGCCGGTAAGATTATTGACGGTATGGCCTTCACCAAGCAAAGCGTGCTTTTCCCTATGCCGTTTAAGGAATTTCTTGATCTGCTCTCGTTCCAATCCATATACCTCCGCTATTTCACGATGTGTTTTACCTTCCAGATGTAATTGAAGAATTTCTGCTTCCCACTGTCTTTATTCTGGTGTATTTTCTCTTCTGCATAACGATACCCCCTGATGTAGTTATTATCCTACACCAGGGGGCATTTTATCTATTGTCCGTTTTTACTGGTTCTGTTCAAAAGGCTGAACCGGAGAGGTGATCTTTGATGCTTTTTTGATGCTGTATCAGACGGAATGGGACAGGATGGTTGGCAGCAGATAAGACGATTTGAGCCGCAAATGAGCAACACCCGCAATCCGCTCCAAGCCACTCTCCAAAAAAGTGC
>CABUOE010000029.1 GCA_902493155.1 uncultured Eubacteriales bacterium | reverse complement strand
AAATCATGGACGGGGAGGCCCGGCACACCGTCAAGCTGCCCACTCTGCACGTGGGGGATTTTACCCTCAAGGCGGAGAAGAATTTCCCGGTGGTAGAAGTGGTCCCCTATGAGATTACCACCAAAAAGCGGGTGATGGATCTGCCCGCCGACGGGGAAGGGAATTTCGCGCCGGGGGATGAAATCCTGAAAATCGCCGTTATCGAGCGGCATGGCCGCCAAAACCGGATGACGGTGGGTGCGATTTTAGGCATCGGTCTTAAAGGCGGGGCTATTGCCACCACCATCGCCCACGATTCCCACAACCTGTTGGTGGTGGGGGACAGTGACAGCGACATACTGGCGGCGGTGAAGGCGCTAATAGCCTGCCAGGGCGGCTACGCCATCGCGGCGGGGGGGAAAGCCCTCATGACCCAGCCCCTGCCGGTGGCGGGGCTGTTCACCGACGACCCCGATTCCGGCATCGAGGAAAATGTGGCCGCAATGCTTAAGCTCGCCCGGCAGATGGGGGTGCGGGAGGGGGTTGACCCCTTTACCACTCTGTCGTTTATGGCGCTGCCGGTGATTCCTGAGCTTCGGGTGACTGACGGGGGAATTTATGACCTTTTGGCCGGGGAGATGGTTGTCCCGGCGCGGAAAATCGGCGGATAACGGAAAAAGGCCCTCTGCATCCATGGAAAATTCCTTAAGAAAGGTTTGAAATACAAGTGAAAATCAGCGAACTCCTAAAGCAAGACCGGGTGACTATCTCCTGCGAGATTTTTCCCCCGAAAAAAGACGACGACTTTGAAAAGGTGCAGGCGGCGGTCGAGAAAATCGCGGCGCTCAAGCCCGACTTTATCTCGGTGACCTACGGGGCCAGCGGCGGCACCTCCAAAAACACGGCGAAAATCGCTTCCCTCATCCAGGAGGAATACGGCGTGACCGCCTTGGCCCACCTGACATGCGCGTCCTCCACCAAAGAAGAGGTGAGCGGAGTCATCGAAAACCTGAAAACGGCGGGGATAGAGAATATTTTAGCCCTCCGGGGCGACATCCCGGCGGGGGCAGAGTTCCCGGCGCCCGACCGGTATCAGTACGCCTACGAGCTCATCGGGGAAGTGAAGCGTCACGGGGATTTCTGCATCGGCGGGGCCTGCTATCCGGAAGGACACGTGGAGTGCGCCTCCAAAGACCTGGATCTCGACCACCTGAAACAGAAGGTGGAGAGCGGGTGCGAATTTCTCACTACTCAGATGTTTTTCGACAACAACGTCCTCTACAGTTTCCTTTACCGGGCGCTGATGAAGGATATCCGCGTTCCGGTGCTGGCGGGGATCATGCCGGTTACCAACGGTCGGCAGATCAAACGAAGCTGCGAGCTTTCCGGCACCAGTCTGCCGCCCCGGTTCCGCAACATCGTGGACAAGTTCGGCCAGAACCCCGCCGCCATGAAGCAGGCGGGCATCGCCTATGCCACTGAGCAGATCATTGACCTCATCGCCAACGGGGTGAAAGGCATCCACCTTTACACCATGAACAATCCCGACGTGGCGGCCAGTATCATCGGCAACCTGTCCGACGTTTTGGGGCGTTAGTTTGAGAGATAATTTTGACACAAAGCTTTGTTTTACCTGATTTGTGCGCCTTTGCCGCCGATATTGCGGCGGCGTCTCAGAACGGCACAATTTCCTGAAAGGAATGAGCATTCGTATGGAACTGAACGTCAACAAACAGGAAATCGTCCGGTACTTAGGCTACGGGAAAAACGAGCCCGACGAGACGGTGAGGGAGCAGATCGACCAGTGCGTCGCCGAGCTGCTGCGGGCTTCCGCCATGAAGACAATTAACCGGGTGTTTCCCTTAAAGCACCTATCCACCAGTGAAATCCTGCTGGGGGAGACGAGAATCGAGAGCGAGAAGCTTTCAAAACATCTGCGAAACTGCGACAAGGCGATTCTGTTCGCGGCGACGCTGGGCACAGCGGCGGATTTGCTCATCCGGCGGTGGTCGGTGGCGGATATGAGCAGAGCGGTTATCATGCAGGCGTCGGCCGCGGCGGTGATCGAGGCCTACTGTGACGCCTGTCAAAAGGAGTTAAGCGACGAGGCCGCCAAGGAGGGGTTTTACCTGCGCTCCCGGTTCAGCCCGGGGTATGGGGACTTTCCCCTGAGTTACCAGAAGGAGCTGCTCTCTCTGCTGGACGCGCCCAAGCGCATCGGGTTGACCGTGACCGACAGCATGATGCTCACGCCCACCAAATCGGTGACGGCGGTCATGGGCCTTACCAGGGAAAGGGAGAGCTGCAACGTCCACAAATGCGCCTCCTGCGACGCTGTGGACTGTCCGTTTCGGCAGGAGTAGTGCGAAACGGCAGTGAACAGAAAATCCCTGGGAGGTTCGCACCGAGAAACAGGCCGGTTTTTTCTTTTCCCGAAGGCTTTTTCTGAGAGGAAAGCGTTGAAAGGGCTTCCTTTCGGCGGCTTTTTGGAGAAAAAGGACAAAATAGAATCAAAAGTTTGTATTTGTTTGCTGTCGCGTCCCGTGCGGGCACGAGGGTTGAAATGAGGACACCATCTACACTGTGGCTGGTAAGACTATCGTCGCGTCCCGTGCGGGCACGAGGGTTGAAATTCTTATATAGCCCTTATATAGTAAAAGTTTTACACGTCGCGTCCCGTGCGGGCACGAGGGTTGAAATTGCCAGCATCAACTACAGTGGTGACGATAGGGTGTGTCGCGTCCCGTGCGGGCACGAGGGTTGAAATCTTAATCCATTTCATAACAGTGTCTGGTTTGACTGTCGCGTCCCGTGCGGGCACGAGGGTTGAAATTCAAAGTCCACTTTATCAAAGGTACATTTTACAAAGTCGCGTCCCGTGCGGGCACGAGGGTTGAAATGTTTTGGGCTATGTACTCGTCAAAATATGGATCTGTCGCGTCCCGTGTGGGCGCGAGGGTTGAAATGACTATTATTTTCCGATTTTTGCTAATCTTGGTGGTCGCGTCCCGTGCGGGCGCGTGGGTTGAGAAAAAACAGAAAGGAACGAACAAAATGACGAAACTCTTTGACCTTTTGGGGAAGGAAATGCTCTTTTTCGACGGAGCTATGGGCACTATGCTCCAGCAGATGGGCATGGCTCCCGGCGAGTTCCCGGAAAGCTGGAACCTTTCCCGCGGGGATGACATCAAAAGCATCCACAAGGCCTACCTGGACGCAGGATGCAACATCCTCAAGACCAATACCTTCGGAGGCAACCGGGTGAAAATGGCGGAGGCGGGGCTTTCAGTCAAAGAGGTGGTTGAAGCGGGGATTTTACTCGCAAAAGAGGCGGCAGCGGGGTACGAAAACCGCTTTGTCGCGCTGGACATGGGCCCTACCGGCAAGCTGATGGAGCCCTTGGGGGAACTGTCCTTTGACGAGGCCTACGAGGCATTCAAGGAGATGGCTGTCGCCGGGGAGGCGGCGGGCGCCGACCTCTGCCTTATTGAGACTATGAGCGACACCTATGAGGCCAAGGCTGCCGTATTGGCGGTGAAGGAGAACACGAGGCTCCCGGTGTTCGTCACCATGATTTTCGACGAGCAGGGAAAGCTTTTAACCGGCGGCGATATTCCGGCGGCGGTTGCCATGCTGGAGGGCCTCGGGGTGGACGGACTGGGCTTTAACTGCGGCGCGGGGCCGGAGCAGATGATGAAACTGCTGCCCGTTTTGCTCGGCTGCACCTGTTTGCCGGTGATCGTCAATCCTAACGCGGGGCTGCCGGTCAGCGTCAACGGGCAGACGGTCTTTAACGTGGGGCCCATGGAGTTCGCCGCCGACATGGAAAAAATCGGCGAGATGGGGGCTTGGATCTTAGGCGGCTGCTGCGGCACCACGCCGGCGCATTTGCAGGCGACGGTGGAGCGGTGTAGGCGCATTGAGCCGAAGCCTCTGCCGGAACCCAGCCGCACGGTGGTTTCCTCCTACGCCAGAGCAGTGGAGATGGGGGAAGTGTCCGTCATCGTGGGAGAACGAATCAATCCCACCGGCAAAAAGCGGTTTAAAGAGGCGCTCCGGGAAAACGACCTGGATTACATCTTAAGAGAGGGAATCGCCCAGCAGCAAAACGGCGCCCATATCCTGGATGTGAACGTGGGACTGCCGGAAATCGACGAAAGTGCCGTCATGGCGGCGGTTGTGCCAAAATTGCAGGGAGTCGTCGACCTGCCGCTGCAAATCGACACGACGAATCTCGACGCCATGGAACGAGCGCTGCGAATCTATAACGGCAAAGCCATGGTGAACTCGGTAAACGGCAAGTTAGAATCCATGGAGGCGGTGTTCCCGCTGGTGAAAAAATACGGCGGCGTGGTGGTAGCTTTGACCATTGACGAGGAGGGGATTCCCGAGACGGCCAAGGGGCGGCTCAAAATCGCCGAAAAGATCGTTCGGACGGCGGAAAGCTACGGCATCCACAAGCGGGACATCATCGTCGATGCTTTGACCATGACCATCAGCTCGGGGGCGGATTCGGCCCTCGTGACGCTGGAGGCTATGGAGCTGATTAAGCGGGAGCTGGGGGTCAAGACGATCCTGGGCGTCAGTAACGTCTCCTTCGGTCTGCCCAAGCGGGAAATCGTCAACAGTGCTTTCTATCTGTTGGCCCTGGAGCACGGGCTGGACGCGGCCATTATCAACCCCAACGCCGAGGCGATGATGGAGAGCTACTTCGCCTACCGGGCGCTGGCGGCCAAAGATCCTCAGTGCGGCGATTATATCGCCCGGTACGGCGGGCAGGACAATGCTCCAAAGCAGCAGGCAGCGGGGCGGCTTTCCCTCCACGACGCCATTGTCAAGGGACTGAAAGAAGACGCCTATCAGGGAGCCAAGGAGCGGGTGCAGGAAAAGGAACCCCTGACCGTCATCAACGAGGAGCTGATTCCGGCTCTCGACGTAGTGGGTAAGGGCTTTGAGAAGGGCACCATCTTCCTGCCCCAGCTGCTCATGAGCGCCGAGGCGGCCAAGGCGGCCTTTGAGGCGGTCAAGGAGAAGATGGGCTCGGGAGGCGGGGCCAAAAAAGGAAAAATTATTCTGGCTACCGTCAAGGGGGATATCCACGACATCGGCAAAAACATCGTCAAGGTGCTGCTGGACAACTACGGCTACGAAGTCATTGATTTGGGCAAGGACGTGGAGCCGCAGCTCATTGTGGACACTGCTCTCAAAGAGGACGTGCGCTTAGTGGGCCTTAGCGCTTTGATGACCACCACCGTCCCCAGCATGGAAGAAACCATCAAGCTTCTGCGGGAGCAAAAGCCCGGCTGCAAGGTCATGGTGGGGGGCGCGGTCATGACGCCGGAGTACGCTGAGATGATCGGAGCCGACCACTATTCCAAGGACGCCATGGGCTCGGTTCATTACGCGCAAGAGGTATTGTAGCAGCCTGTCTGACTGATTTTACGACGAAAGGAAATTCATATGTTTCGAGAAATGCGCCGCAAAAAACAGGCGCTTCCAATAGAGGAATGCGCCGCCGTTCTGCGCCGGGGAAGTTCCGGCGTGCTGGCGGTTCTGGGCGACGGGGGATACCCCTACGCGGTGCCCTTAAGCTATGTTTACGACGGGAAGAAAATCTACTTCCACTGCGCCAAAACGGGCCACAAGCTGGACGCTATCCGGCGGGAAAGCAAAGTTTCCTTCTGCGTCATCGACCTGGACCAGGTACTGCCGGAAAAGTACACCACCTGTTACCGGAGCGTCATTGCCTTCGGGCGGGCGCGGATTTTGGAGGATGAGGCAGAAAAGCGCCTTGCCCTCGAAAAGCTGGCGGCCAAGTATTCGCCGGAACAGACGGAAGGGCGACGGTTGGAAATCGAAAAAGAACTGGACGCGGTCTGCATGGTGGAGATTCAAATTGAGCATCTGACCGGTAAGGAGGGCCTTGAGCTTCTCCGTCAGAGAGAGGAAAACGGAAACTGACATCGGAAATCAGAATCCGGGAACTGATACGGGGTGGTAAAATGGACTGGATGAAAGAAGTTGAAGCTGCCTTAAAAGCCAGGAGGCAGGTTCTGTTTTCAAAAGACAGCGAATTTTTAAGAGATTTGCGGCTTTTGTTAGAAGAGCAGGACCATCGGACTGTTATTTTGTGGGCGCTGGAACTGGCGGGGGAGACGGTTCATACCTTGGAAGAAAGATACCCTGGCGAGCAAAGACCTGCAAATGTTTTGGAGGCGGCACGGCTGTGGGCTTCGGGTAAAATTAAGATGCCTGAGGCTAAAGCGGCGATTCTGGAGTGCCACGCCATGGCAAAGGAACTTTCCTCCCCCGAGGATATTGCCCTATGTCACGGAGTGGGGCAGGCCTGCTCTACGGTACACACGGCGGGACACGGAATCGGCTTTCCCATTTACGAGCTGACGGCTCTTGTCCGCCGGTTTGGACTAACCCAATGCCGGGAGCCGGTGGAAAGCCGCAAACAAGAGTATCTTGAACGGCTTAGATACTGGAAAGAGCACATGGAAGACAATCACGGCGAATGGGCGCCATTTTTAACAAAATGACCTGGGATTTCAGAGAATGCGGCTGATTTTGCCGCATCACGGCTTTTTGGCAAAGCCGAAAACACTACACTGGAGGGGACAACGTGAGAATTTCGACCAAAGGCCGTTACGCGCTGCGGCTGATGCTGGATCTGGCGGTCAACGGAGAGGGAAAAAATCTGCCGCTGAAAACTATCGCTGCCCGGCAGGAGATTTCCGACAAATATATGGAACAGCTCATCAGCAGTCTCGTAAAGGCCGGGTATATCCAGAGCGTCCGCGGGGCTCAGGGGGGCTATCGCCTAAATGGAGAGCCCCGGGACTACACCGTGGGAATGATTCTGCGCCTCATGGAGGGGAGTCTTTCTCCGGTGCCTTGCCTCGACGGAGAGAAAAACGGCTGCCCCAGGGAGGAAAGCTGCGTGACTGTGGAAGTCTGGCAAAAGCTCAAGGACGCCATCGATGGGGTGGTGGATTCCATCACTTTGGAGGACTTAGTCCAGCGGCAGCGGGAGAAATGCGGCCCGTGATTTTTCTTTGGATATCGGAAAACAGAGCGCCCGGCGGTGTAGACGAAACCGCCGGGCATTTTTGTAGCTGAACCCCCGACTGTGCCGGGGGATTAGGAAAAGCTTTAGCGTTCTATTGGTGTTGGTATGGAAAAAATTTCTTTTTTATCAAAAAAACGAAATAGATCGTCTCTTTTATATTTTATGCTATTTTTTACTATTTTATCAAATAAAAACTATAAAGTAAAAATAATATGATTGATTTATCTTCATTTTTTATTAAAATAAAAGTAATATTCTATGTTCTTTTTATAAAAAGGGAAAATGCTTGGTATCTTTGGAAGGAGTATGGAAACCGTCTGAAATGTGGAAGGAATTTTCAGCGGTTTTACATAAATTTGGTAACAAGGAGATAGTTGAGATGTTACACAAACGACTCAAAAAGCGGCTTTCGTCTTGCTTGGCAGCTGTGCTCGCGGTAACCTGTATGTTTAGCAGTATACCGGTACAGGCGGCCAACACGCGTGCCGCGGATAACAGGGTCAATCTGGCGCTTGGTATCACTTATGAAACCAACGCCACGGATGCTGACTACAATGAAGCATATCCGGATTTTGACCATGTTAAAATGACCGACGGGCAAATGGCTTCCAGTGTTTGGAGCGGGGCCAGCGTCGGATTCAAAAACCTAAAAAGAGGAGATCCTGCCACCGACATTCCTCTGACCCTCACCTTTGATTTGGGTGGGGAAAAGGACGTCAACGCGGTTCTCTTCTCTGGATGGGACAGCAACAACGACGGAGGAATCCGCAATCCTGTCCATTATGTCATCAAGTACTGGGCGGACGGCGCCTGGCAGGTTCTGCATGAGCAGAGTCACGGCCGGGTCGACCCCAATGGAGGCCATGCTTATTTCGAATTCGGCTACACCATTCCCGATAACGGTTCCGTCAAGGCTTCAAAAATTATGCTGGAAATCACCAATGACCCTGAGACCTTAGTAGCGTTTCTGGACGAAGTGCAGATTCTCGCCCCGGCAGAACAGGGCGGCGGTTCTACCGGCACCCCCGGCAATCTGGCCAAAGGCAAAAGCTATGAAGTCACGGGGACAAGCGACTGGATCAGCGAGGACAAGAACTACGGCGATCCCACTGGCCGCAAACTGACCGACGGCGTGATCCACACTGATGATTCCAGTTTCCAGACCGGGGACGCCTTGGTGGGCTACAAGGTCAACGACGCGGAACATCAGGATTTTATCGTCGATTTAGGCGAAGAGAAGGAAGTCAGCGGCTACGCCATTCACGGCTGGTGCATCAACGATTACGCTTGGCTGATTTGGAACCTTCGCCATTACTCCGTATCCTACCTGGATGGAAACGGCGACTGGCAGATTCTGGTGAACACCGAGGATCGGCTGCCCCGTCAGGATGATACCGCTTCTTGCTACACCTGGAAAGGCGATTTCGATACTCCTGTCACCACCAGCAAGATCAAATTTTCTCTTCAGTGCTGGAGCACCGGCCTGTTTCTCAGTGAACTTGAGGTGTTCGGCACACAGGGCGGGGAACCTGAAGAGCCCGATACCTACGACAATAAGGCTCTGAACCGGCCTTACACCAAATCCGAACCCTATTCGGAAAACGGCTCGATTCTGTATCCAGATACTGGTGACAGCGAACTGACTGATGGTAAAGTCGGCGGCGACAGCTACGGCGATGCGGGTTGGGTAGGTTTTGCTGGACAGGACAATGAAAAATTTGTACAAGTGGACCTGGGCAAGCCTTATGACATCGACAAAGTGGAATTTTCCTACTGTGTCGACAGCGGTGCGGGCATCAATCCGCCCTCTTCCACTAAAGTGACTTATTCGCTGGACGGCGTCACTTTCTACGATTTTGTCACCTTCCAGAATCTCAGCCCAGCTTCCGGCGCTCACACCGTTTCTCTCAAAGGGGAGCCGGTCGTTGCCCGGTATGTACGCTACAATTTTACCAAAACCGGTTCCTGGCTGTTTGTGTCGGAAGTGGCCGCTTACGGCACAGCTGCGAGCCTAGACCCCAAAATGCCTTATCTGGCGCAGAACCTATCCGCAGAAAAACAGCTCTATTTCGGAAACGACGCTGATCTGACCGTTTCTGCCATTATCGGCACTCCCGGTACCGTTACATACGAGTGGACGAAAGACGGTAATCCTCTTGAGGAAACCGGCGCAACTCTGTCCCTCAAAAACGTCCAGGCAGCGGACGGCGGCGTTTATCAGGTTTCCGTTGTCAACGAGCTGAACGGAGAAAAGTACGTCGCCAAGAGCACCCCCTGTACCGTCTCTGTCACCGAGGTTCAGGACGCAAAAACTCTGCTCGATGTGTTTAAGACCAAGACTCCCGTCATTGAGGGCGGAAAAGTGGTCATCGAGGACTCCCAAAGCTCTCTTTACAAAGTGGTAATCGGCGGTTCCGACCGGGAGACCATTATCGATTTGGACGGAAACGTCTACGAGCCCCTCTTCGACACCACCGTAAACCTGGTGTACAAGGCGGTCTCCACCACCGACGAGACTGATTTCGCAAACGCGGATTACAATGTTCAGGTCGTAGTTCCCGGCAAATACAAAAAAGGAACCGGCGACAACAAAGCGCCTTCCACCCTTCCTTCCATCCGGGAGTGGAAAGGCAATACCGGCAAGTTTGAAATGACCGATTCTACGGCTATTATCGCCAACACCGCTGTGGAAAAGGCAGTGGCCCAAAAGATGGTCACCTTCTTCAAGGACGTGCTGAAAAAAGACGTTTCCATCAAAGAAGGCACTCCTGCTAAGGGCGATGTACAGCTGAAAATCGATTCTTCCATCCCCGAAATGGGCGCGGAAGGCTATTACATGGACGTCACCGACACCGTCGTCGTTCGGGCTCCTCAGCAGACGGGCCTTTTGTACGGCGCAATCACCGTCGTCCAGTCTCTTTACTCCGACAAGGAGAAAACCTTTATCCCCAAAGGTATCGCCAGAGACTATCCGGCCTACAAGGTCAGAGGCGCGTTTTTGGACGTGGCTCGTATGGCGTACCCCCTCGATTATTTGGAAGAAATCACCAAGTACATGGCCTGGTTTAAGATGAACGACTTCCATCTTCACTTAAATGACAAGGCAGACCAGGATTACAAGTCCTTCCGTTTAGAAAGCGACCTGAAAAACCTGACCTCCACAGACCTGTACTACGGCAAAGAAGAATACAAGGAATTCCAGGACATGGCGGCCGACTGGGGCGTCAACATCATCTCGGAAATCGAGACTCCCGGCCATGCGAGAGCCTTTAGAGACGTTCCCGGCATCAAGATGACTACTGACGGGGAACATCTGGACCTCTCTGACCGTCAGACCGTCGAGACCATCAAAGGCCTTTTTGACGAAATGCTGGACGGAGACGATCCTGTCATTCGCAACCCTGTTGTTCACATCGGCACCGACGAGTACTACGCCGGCACCTCTGAACAGCTCAACGAATATGTCTATGAACTGACTCAGCATCTGGCTGCAAAAGGCGTTAACATGCGTTTCTGGGGTGCATTTCTCAACAACGCCGGCGTTCCCGCGGGCGTCAGCAAGACCATCCCCGGGTCCCAGTGCAACATCTGGGCTTCCTCCGGCGAGTGGAGCGATACTTTAAGCCCCACCCAGATGATGGAGTACGGCTACGATCTTATCAACTCCAACGGCTACAACCTTTATATGGTTCCCGGCGGTCAGGAGTATTCCGACAGCCTGAACCATGCGGCTCTCTTTAACAACTGGGATGTCAACCACTTCGACCTGGCAGGCAAACAGACCAATATCATGCCTCTGGGACATCCTCAGGTGTTGGGCGCTGACTTCCTCATCTGGAACGACCGCGGTACCTCTAACTGTGGTTTCTCCATCTTCGACGTGTTCACCCGGTTCCAGAACGGTACCACTATCGTGGCGGAAAAGACCTGGCACGGTCCCAAGGACGAGGATCAGGATTACAACGACTTTGCAAAGCGCGACAAGATGTTTAAAGACATCGTCGGCGGCGCGAATCCCACCAGAAAAGTCAACTCAGAGACCCAGACCCCGGTGGACATCGACTTTGAGGATACAAATGGAAATACCGCTTATGACATGTCCGATAATCAGCTGGACGCTACCGTCACAAACGGCAGCTTTGTTGAGGATAATGGCAGCACCGTCCTTTCCTTCGACGGAAACGGCTCCATGTCCCTGCCTGTCCAGTCTATCGGCTTCCCCTACGAGGCTTCCTTCGACCTGAAGGTCACAAAAGCCCCGGCGGCCAATACCAAGCTCTTTTCGAGCCAGGACGGCACCTTCTACTTGAACATCAACGGCACCGGCAAAATGGGCTTCAAACGTGACGGCTTTAAGGTCATCACCCCGGGCAAAGATGTTCGCTTCGATTGGGAAGGATACACCTTCCTGTTTGATTACAAACTGCCTCTCAATACCTGGACCAAAATCAAAATCAAGTCTGACAAGCAGTTTACCTACCTGGAAGTAGGCGGAACCACCTACAAGGCTCAGGCTACGGTGACAAAAACACCGGGTAAGCCCAACAAGCCTTTGGATGAAAGCTCTATCAGCATGTTCTCCACCGAGAAGATGTTCGAGGGTATGACCTGTATGGTGGATAACCTTGTGGTCAAGAACCCCGAACTGAAAGACAACAGCGAGAGAAACCCGAATCTGGCGTTCGAGTGCGATGTCACCACCTCTCCTCTGGAGGACGGCAGCATGTACGGCCGGAACTTCTATCCCGGCGCGCTCACTGACGGCATCAAGGATGACGTCAACACCCGTGTTTCCTTTGATCCCAGCAGCGCTACCACCTGGGCCATCGTCGACCTGGGCAAGGTGAGAGATGTAAACCTGATTAAGCTCTTCTTCTTTGAGAGCTGCCCCGAGTACAAGATCTCTATCTCCGAGGATGGCGATCACTGGACCGAAGTGCTCCATGAGACAAACGGCGTTCACGGACGTCCCGAAAGCGTCGATGTGGAAGTTGACATTCCGTTTGAGACCCAGAAGGCTCGTTACGTCAAGTATGAGGGCCTCCAGAAATGGCAGTCCCAGTGGGGCGGTTACCACGGCGGTCTCTCTGAAATGGAAGTCTACAACATGAAGGCCGACTACGATGTAATCGTCAAAGAAACCACAAACGGCACCGTCAACGTTGATAAGATTTACGCAAACGAAGGTGACGAAGTCACCGTTACTGTCACCCCCGCCGAGGGCTATAAACTGGATTCTCTGACTGTTAACGGCAAGGCTGTTGCGGTGGAAGGCGGTACTTACACCTTTACCATGCCCGCCAAAAATGTGACGATTGCAGCAAACTTCGTTTCCGCGACGAAACCTACCTTCAGCGTCACCATGGACAGCATGCAAAACGGCACTGTTACCGCCGATAAGACTACTGCCAACGAAGGTGACAAGATCACCCTGACGGTCAGACCGGCAAACGGCTATCAGCTCAAGGAGATCAAGGCAAACGGCGAAACAATCACTCCGGTGGAAGGCGTTTACAGTTTCGTGATGCCTGCAAAAGATGTGACTGTTACAGCAGTATTCGAGAAGATTCCCGAAGTGAAATACAACATCAACATCGCAGAAACGACAAACGGCACCGTTTCTTCCGACAAGCAGACTGCTGCCAAGGGCGAGACCGTCACTCTGACTGTCACTCCTGCAAATGGCTATCTCGTGAAGAGCGTGAAGGTCAACGGCAGCACTGTTGAAGCGGTGGGCGGCGTTTACAGCTTCGTAATGCCCGCTAAAGACGTTAATGTGGAAGCAGTATTTGAGAAAATTCCCGAAAACCAGTACAAAGTGACTGTTCTGCCTTCTGAAAACGGCACTGTTACTGCTGATAAGCAGGCTGCCGCCGAAGGAGAGACCGTTACTCTGACCGTGAAGCCTGCAAGCGGCTACTCCATCGGTTTCGTCAAGGTGAACGGCGAGGCCATCACACCTGTAAACGATGTTTACCGTTTTGTAATGCCCGGAAAAGACGTGGAGGTTACCGCTTCCTTCGAACAGGGCGAAACTTATAAGATCATCGTCGAACAATTAAACGGCGGCGTGATCGTTCCCGAAAAGACCACCGCTAAAGCTGGTGAAACTATCCACCTGACCGTTGTTCCTGACTTCCAGTACGCTGTGAGCTTTGTTTGGTGCAATAAGCAGGAATTAGTTTCGAAGGACGGCAAATACAGCTTTGTGATGCCTGCTCAGGATGTGAGAATCTACGCTTACTTCATCTACATGGGCGGCTCCGGCGGTTCCATCGGCGGAGGTTCTTCTGGCGGCGGAAGCAGCAAACCTTCGAAACCCGTGAAACCCACCGAGCCCACCTGGGAAGAGGTTGACGGCGTCTGGAAACTCAAGGGCACTGACGGCGAATACCTGACCGGCTGGCAGAAGGTTGACAGCAAGTGGTACTATCTGGGCACCGATGGCGTACGCGCTACCGGCTGGCAGAAGGTTGACAACAAGTGGTACTATCTGAAATCCGACGGCGTGATGGCGACAGGCTGGCTCAAACTGGGCAACACCTGGTACTATCTGAACGCAGGCGGCGTCATGCAGACCGGCTGGCTCTACAACGGAGGCGTATGGTACTACCTCTACAGCTGGGGCGGCATGGCTAACACCAGTTGGGTACAGATAGGCAATACCTGGTACTACTTCAGAGGCAACGGCGCTATGTTTACCGGCTGGCTCCAGCAGGGTACCACCTGGTATTACCTGAAAGACAGCGGCGCAATGGCGACCGGCTGGAACTGGGTAGGAAACAAATGCTACTACTTTAACGCCAGCGGCAAAATGGCGCAGAACACCACCGTAGGCGGCTACAAGTTAGACGCTTCCGGCGCATGGGTGAAATAACTGGGATTTTAGTTGTTTTCATCAATTTGCTATTTCCTTGTAACTCATAACAATCTCTTAGAGAAAAAGGCTCCGAATAATCGGAGCCTTTTTCATTGCGACGACCTCAAAAAACGCAAAAAACAGCCCGGGAAACAGTTCCCGGGCTGTTTGATGATTTCATTTTATTTTGCAAATTCACTGAAAGCGCGGTAGGTGGAATACACGTCGATTTTGCCGGTCACTTCAAATGGGGAGTGCATCGACAAAACAGGGACTCCCAGGTCTACCGTGTCCACATCCAGCTCGGCGATATAGGCTGCCACCGTTCCGCCGCCGCCCTGGTCGACTTTGCCAAGCTCGGAGGTCTGCCAGAGCACGTCGCCGTCGATGAGCATTTTCCGCACTTCGCCCATAAACTCGGCGGAAGCGTCGTTGGATCCGCCCTTACCCCGGGAGCCGGTGTATTTGAGCACAACGGTGCCGTAGTTTACATAGGCGCTGTTTTTCCGCTCGGACACGTCGGGGAAGGTGGGGTCGAAGGCCGCGCCTACGTCGGCGGACAGGCATTTTGATTTGCTGAGGACGGTTCTCGCCTCGATGCCGTGGGGTTTTGCCAGATCGGCGATGAAGTACTTGAGGTAGGCGCCTTTGAGGCCGGTAGCGCCGTTAGAGCCGATCTCCTCCTTGTCGGCGAAGATGGTGACGAGGGTTTTATGGGGATTTTCGGCCTCCAGCGTCGCTTCCAGCGATGTGAAGGCGCAGACCCGGTCGTCCTGGCCGTAGGAGCCCACCATGCTCCGGTCAAAGCCGATGTCCCGGGCCTTGAAGGCGGGAACGGCCTCCAGCTCGGCGGAGAGGAAGTCGCTTTCGATGATACCGTACTTTTCGTTTAAGATGCGCATGATGTTGAGCTTTACCTTCTCGCTGGCCTCGTCGTCCTTAAAGGGGCGGGAGCCGATGAGGAGGTTTAGTTCCTCGCCCTGGATGAGCTTGGGGGCGGGGCGCTTCATCTGCTCGTCGGCAAGGTGGGGAAGCAAATCGGTGACGCAGAAAACCGGGTCGCTTTCGTCCTCTCCGATAGAGACGGTGACTTTACTCAGGTCGGATTTCACGATGACGCCGTGGAGCGACAGGGGGATGGCGGTCCACTGGTATTTCTTGATGCCGCCGTAGTAGTGGGTCTTGAAAAGAGCCAGTTCGGCGTCCTCGTAGAGGGGGACCTGCTTTAAGTCAAGACGGGGGGAATCGATGTGGGAAGCCATGATTTTGACGCCGTTTTCCAGCGGTTCCTGGCCCATGACTGCCAAGATAAGGGATTTGTCCCGGTTTACGAAATAAACCTTGTCGCCGGGCATGTATTTGACGCCGGGCTGGAAGGGCTTATATCCCTTCTGCTCTGCCCGGGCCACGATGTACTCCACGGCCTCCCGCTCGGTTTTGCCCCGGTTTAAAAAATTCTTGTATTCCTCGCAGAATTGGTCGGCTTTTTGCAGCGTTTCGTCGTCCATGAGAAGGCCGCCGTTTTTCTTTTTCATGAGAAGCTCTTTTTCCAGAGTGGATTCTTTTTCGCTCATAACAATCATTCCTTTCAGGAAATGGGGGAGGATTTTGGCCTCTGCCCGGAAACTCCGGCGGCAGAGGCGCGGATGCGCCCCTTTTTCAGTTTAGTATATTCGTTTTTGAGCCGTTTATCAGGAATAAAGGCTCTGATACGCTTTTTGAGCTTGTAAAACGTCGTTTACATAATCGCTGGTAGTGGGGAAGGGGATGTTTTCGAGAGTCGTTCCGTCAGAGCTGTATCGCTCGTCCTGGAGCCACTTTTTCACATTGCCCCAACCGGCGTGGTAAGCAGTGAGCGCGTTCTCCGCCGAATCGAATTCAGTAAGCAACAGGGAGAGCAGATAGGTCCCGTACCGGATGTTCACCTCCGGGTCAAATATCTCGTCGTAGGAGGCTTTTTCGCCGGCGGGCATCTTGGAGTTCACCCAGTCAAAAGTCTCCTCGGTGATCTGCATGAGGCCCTTAGCGTCGGCCTTGGAGACGACGTTTGGGCGAAAACCGCTCTCGCACTTGATGACGGCGTAGACGAGATTTTCGTCCACGTTGTACTCCTGGGCGCAGGCAGAAACGATTTCCTCATATTTTTGGGGATACATCTGGTGAAGCATCAGCTTGTAGGCCCCGCCGATGACGACGATGCAGGCCAGAATG
>CABUOE010000028.1 GCA_902493155.1 uncultured Eubacteriales bacterium | reverse complement strand
CTGCAGGAGCTCTTCTTCCACCCAGTACAGCAAGGCCGTTGACGGGGTTTGCAAACGGGCCCAGGATGCCATTTACGACATCCACTCCGACCTGAAAAAGCACGCCGCCTTCCTCCGGTATTTCCCGAAATCGGAGCGGGACAGCCTGACGCTGGTGGTCAAAGGCCTTGACGAGCTGCTGAAACTGGGCAGCTATACCCGAAACAGCACCGCAAATGCCTGCGTCTCCCTTTTGACGCTGCAATCGTCGGAAACCAAGCCCAAATCCCGTGAGTCGATGCAGAATTTGGAGGCGGCGGCCAAGCTTGTAAAAAACGGGGGCAAGGTGCGAGTGACCTACGCCACCGGCTACGACCTCATCAAACGGGCTGCAAGCGACGGTGTGCAGCGAGCGGCAAGCTCCGACCTTAATAAGCAGGCTTTTTTCAATGCGGTGGTGGGAAACCGCTCCAAAGAGTTCGTCCAGGATTTGTGGGTGCTGATGCAATATCAGAAGGAAAAGCACCGCCTGACTGGAAGGTGCGGCAAGGTCATCTGCTCTAGGGACTACATGGATAAAATCGAGGCCCAGGTCTTCGGCAAGGCCCAAAGCTGGGTGGGGGATTGCGAGAGTTATTTTCTGGTTATTACAGATGGATTTTCACAAATGGAAAAAACTATAAAAGCAGACTTAGAACAGCCTGTCTGCCCAATACGCGAAGACCTGCAAAATGATTTTGTTCAACTTGCAGAACAATTGGATAAAATGTTTGGATTCACTCTTTACAATAAAATTAAACCAGGCCATTTATTCCGCGATGCTAAAAATGTAGATAGTGGTCCAGATCCAAAAAAAGCGTACGATTATGTATATACAGATCAAACACACTATTATATAAAAGATGAACGCCCGAATACCTTAGGTACCGAGGTTGATCATTATTATGCCGAGTTTGAAGGTGAGATTTATCCAGCAAACAGCCGAGAAACGGTTACTAAATATGACTGGTATACTATTGATACTGACTTTTTGAACACAACAATGATAGAAAAATTCTGGATTGCAGACGAAAAAGATACGGACATTATGAGAGTTCTGTTAGAATCGGCTAATGCTCATGGGGAGCTTAACTTCAAATACTATTTAGATCAGCAAGAACTGTATCTAATAAATGGTATCGTGTGTAATCGGAATGAGGCCGGTAATTTTATGTGGACTTGTTATTTGGCATCAAAAGGTTATGGTAACGATTTACAAGATACTTTGGCAGAATTTGGAAGTCTTGTTCTTGAGAAAAGGTGGGACGAGCCAGAAGATGCGTTTATGAGGTGGGAAGGTATCCGGTATTTTTATCAACTGTTGGGTAAGGATCAAGAATTTATGAAAAAGCATTTACCAAATTATAAGCATCCATGGATTCAAAATTAGAAAGGGACTTAATCATGAACGCACACTATAAAAAAATCTATTTTATCTTAGGTGTTCTGGTGCTGACTGTTATCTGTCTTTCGGGCTGGCTCTATCTGAACACAGGAGACCGGCTGTACGATCGGTACAATCGGTACTGCTTTGAGTTGAACGAGCAAATCAAAGACGAAAGTTTTCTGTTTGCCCGGGTGAAATGGAATTCCATTGAGTTCATCAATCAGAACCGGGAGGTCTACAAGACGGTCAAACTGAAATCCTTCCGATTTTGGCATCCCGTCAAAGGGGGAATTTCTCAGGAGCACCCAGGCGTTGTGTTTTATTCACTGGGACAGTCTGTGGACGACAGCGTGGGCGTCGTGTTTGTAAACGATCCGACTCTCAATAAAGAGCTGGATGAAATCGACTGGATGATTTGCCGGGAGTACCACCGAGAAGGAGAACCACAGAATAAAACCTACCGAGAAGGCGAACTGGGTATTTCAGGTCTCAGCAAATGGATGCCGGATGTTGGCTACCTCAAGCGTTTAGGAGAGAATTCCTATCGCTACTCCACCAGATGGGACTACTAGCAGGAGAAAATCGATGAAACATATGATAGCAGAAGAAAGCAAGCCCGACAGTCTCTATGGAAACATTAATTTCAGCTGGTATCCAAGTGATCTGGAAGATTTTCGAAATCGCATCCAAAGAACGGCGCATCTGCCGTTCTTTTTTTGGTTTCTGGGGCGGGGGAGCCGATTACAGGCCGCAGGCTGTTCAAACGTGGGAGCGGCGTTTGCAACATCATATCAAAACTGATCGAAAACGCCTGATTTTATATTGACATACCTTGTTCTCATAGGGTATCCTGTAAAGAGTGGCAATTTCATCCAAAGTGGAGAAAAATATGGAGATTTCTGGATGAATCAGAATGAACCCGGCGAGGCTGTCCCCCAATTTGCCGGGAATTTATCTGCAAACTGGAAATGTGAGGCGAAAACGATGGTAAAACTCAAACTCATAGGGGATATCAGTGATTTTGTCCCCGGCATTGAGGCGTTAAAACCGGACCTCCCCCTCTGCTTTGGAGAAGACGGCATCCCCGTCACGGTGGAAAAAGGCGACAAAATGGTCGCCTGCCTGTCAAACAAACAAGGAAAAATCGTCTACGGCGAAAAGGTGCAGTTTTTTAGGGCCCTTTCTTACTTTGCCCAGTGCGGCGCCCTCTGTTCGGTGGAGGAAACCCCTTGCTTTCGGAAAAACGGCGTCATGTTCGATATGTCCCGCAACGCCGTCATGAAGCCGGAGGCCGCCGCCCTTCAAAGAAAGTGCGCCTGGCAGGAGCAGGCGGGAAAAATCGTTCGGGCAAAGGACCGGGCCGCCGCCAAAGCGCTGGCCGCCTCGGCGCCCTCTGCGGTGTACGCCCTCCGCGCATTAAAAGACGCTTGGAGAAGCCTGTGGTACGCCACCCGAAAAACCTCCGGCTTTGAAGTCATCGACCTGCGTTTGGGCGCCCTCGTCCAGCGGATGGAATCCGCCGGGAGGAGGATGGATCTCTTCGCCGACGGCAAGGTGGACGACATCGAGGAACTGAGCGCCGAAAGGCTGCCCCTCGCCACCTACAAAGACGGCAAAATCGGCATGGTTCTCCGCTGGAAGGACATCACCACCCCCAGCAGTTTAATGATGTAAAGATAAATTACTTTACACGTCTTGAATCCAGCGGGAAAGGGCTTTTGAGACGGCTTGCTTCAAAGCTTGCCCGCCTCGCCGGAACCTCTCTCATTTCGCTGCAAACGCCTTAGGCGTTTCGATAAAATAGGAATACACCGGCTTTGGAAAACCAGAGCCGACAGAAAGGAAAGAAAAACTCTATGAAACCAGTATTTTCCCCCGAAGGGAAGGAATGGGGCCGCTTTCAGCCTGACTGTGCCGGCTTCACCATCAAATCCTTAAACGTTCCCGCCTCCTGGGAATACATCTACCAAAACCGCGACGTGCTGTTAAAGGTCGACCAGTTCGGCCCCGTCTACGTCCAGGCCCATCCTCCCGGCGACATCATGCTCTTCAAGCGGGAGAACGGCCAGAAGTTTAGTAGCTGGATGGTCTGGCTCACCTCCGACGAGTTTTTGGAGCCCTTTACAAACTTCTACCGCCCGGTAGTCGACGGCAAAAACCCAGCTAAAGAACCGGAAAACTTAGAAATCAGTTTCCGCCCCGAGTGCGCTTCCTATTCTTTCCAGAACGAAGGGCTACAGCTTTGCACTGAGTTTATCATCCCCGCCCACGGCACCGAAATCGCCATGAAGTTCAAGGTGAAAAATGTGGGGGATAAAGTAAAGAAATTCTCCGTCCACCCGTCTCTCGTCCCTTATGTCAACCCGGCTCAGATGGCCCCCTGGGACAAATTTGAGTGGTATCTCCAGACGGGCTACGGCAAAACGACCCAAAACGTCTTTTGGAGCCAGCTTTTAGACGCCAATTCCGACGCCTCTAAGCGCCGCACCGCCGTTTTCTGGACCGACGCGGAAGGCGCTTCCGGCGTAGAACTAAGCCTTGAGAAATTCGTCGGCAACGGCGATTTGTCCTGCCCTGAAACGGTCATGACCGGAAACTACCGCCTGCCCGGCGATTCCGGGTGCGATTTCGCCCAGTACGGCGAAAACAACATGCTCATCGCCTACCCGCCGGTCTACGCCACAAAGTACGACTGGACGTTAGCCCCCGGCGAGGAAAAAGAGCTGACCCAGGTGCTGTCCATGCCTCAAAACGACGAAAACGGATGGTTCCCGTCCGTTGCCGACGCTCAAAAGACTCTCTGCTACTTTGATAATACCCAGTACGCCGCCAAAAAAGCGGAAGCCAAAGCCTATTTTGACGCCCTCTGCTCCAAAAACGCGGTACATACCGGCGACGAGGACTTCGACTACTACGCAAACTACTGGATTCCCCTTCAGATGGACTGGGTGGCGTCCCTCGACCGTGGCTGGCCCACCGGCATGCGCGGCAGCCGGGACAGTGCCCAAGATTACGCGGCCCTGCTCTTTACTGACCAGAAAAGCTGCAAGGAAGTCATGCTGACCATGCTGGAGTGCCAGCGGTCTGACGGCTGGTTCCCCAGGCAGTACTCCGCAAAGGGAAGGAAGGGCAACCACGACCTTCGCGGCCACGTGGATGGCGGCGCCTTCGCGGTGGAATTCTTCTATAACTACTTCGCCCACACAAACGACTACGCCGTTTTGGACAAAAAGCTCCCCTGGCTTGACTCCGACGAGGAAAGCACCGTCTTTGAGCATATGGTGCAGGCCATGGAATACTACATCCTCCCCGAAAACATCGGCGAACACGGCATCTGCAAAATCCGGGAGGGCGACTGGCTCGATTCCGTCAACCGGGCCGGCGTCAAGGGCCGGGGCGAATCGGTCACCGTCTCCTGCCAGACCGTTATGAATTTGCAGCTCATGGCCGATATTTACGAGAAAACCGGCCGGAACCTTGAAAAAGTAGACGCTTACCGGAAAAAATCCGAAGAGCTGAAAGAAAACGTCCTGAAATGCGCATTAAACCAAAAAGGCTTCTTTAACGGAACCTTTACCGACAACGGCCAGTGGATTTTCTCCGATAAAGACCCCGACGGCGAGTGCCGCCCCTACGGCCCCGTCAACTGGTACGCCGTCATCACCGGCGTGGCGAGAGACCGGCAGAAAGAGACCGTTTCGGTCATGGAACAGCTCAAAAGCGAGTTCGGCTACCGCCTCTACTGGCCGCCTATGGGCAAGGTCAAGATGGAGAACGTGGGCCGTGCTGCCAGCGGCGACGCCCCGATCTGCTTTGCCGAAAACGGAAACGTCTATAACCACGGCTCCCAGGGCTTCCTGGCAAGGGCGCTTGGCGTAGCAGGGGAGGGCGACAAGCTCCTTGACGTGCTCAAATGGCTCACCCCCTACGACCAGTCGAAGCACCCCACTGCTCTCGCCATGACCGCCCCCTACGCCATTGTCAACTGCTGGCAGGAAATTCCCGTGTTCCGCCACAGGGGCCTCATGTGCTTCCTCACCGGAAGCGTCGCCATGGCCATGCGGGGCGTCTATGAATGGATGATGGGCGTGAAACCCACCCTGGATGGACTGGAGCTTTGCCCCTGTCTGCCCGAGAGCTTCGAAGCTCCCGAGGTGAAATTTACCTATCTAGGCAAAGACGTCACCCTCCGCTACCTGCGTACCTCCGGCAAGGTGCTGTTAAACGGCGCGCCGGTTGAGAATACCGTTTTAGACCGGTTCTCCGGTCGAGAAAACGTCCTCATCGCCCCGGAACTCTTAAAAGACGGCGAAAACGTCATCGAGTACCATTTGGGGTAACGAAAAAGAAATATCAGTCGAATCGATATTAGAAAATACTCCCGGCAGCTGCCGGGAGTATTTTTGTGGGAATTTTCCCTGCGTGCAGGCTTCGCCGCTCATAAAAAATATTGCAAAAATCTTTTTATCCGGTATAATGAAAAGAAAGGCGGCAATGCAAAGGAACTCAAATGCTCGCACGCCATAAAAACATCGTGGGAGGAAAGACAATGAACACCAGATATCAGTTTACATATTGCGCCGACGTTGTGGTCTGCGGAGGCGGCGTAGCGGGTTGTATGGCCGCTATGGCAGCCGCCGACGAGGGCAAAAGCGTGGCCGTTATTGAGCAGTTCGGTCAGGTGGGCGGCTCGGCCACGGCAGGGCTTGTCACCCCGCTGATGCCTATGTTTATGGAGGCCAAAGAGCCTCAAAAAGGCGACCCCTGCTGCTCCTATCTCAGCGAGGAGCTAAACGCCCGGATGATAAAGGAGGGGGGAGCCGCCTGCTACGGTCGGTTCTTCGACCCTATGACCATGCGGATTATTCTGGAGCAGATGATGGTGGAGCGCGGCGTCAAGCTTTTTTACCACACCTTCCTCTGCGACGCCGACGTTCAAAACGGCGTGGTGAAAGCCGTCGTTGTCCAAAATAAGTCGGGCCGGGGCTATATTGAGGGGAAAATGTTCATCGACTGCACCGGGGACGGCGACCTGGGGGTTCTTGCCGGGGCCGGTTATCGCAAGGGAGACGAGGAGACGGGGAAAAACCAGCCGGTGTCCCTGCGGTATCTGATAGGCGGGGTGGACATACCCGCTTTTGACGCTTTCGTCAGGGAGTATTTTGTTAAGGGCCAGCACAACTACTGGTATGATCCGGAGAGCGGCGGCTTGGAAGTCTCCATCACCAGCCACACCTACGACAAATGTCCCTTAACGCCGGTATTTTTAAAGGCGATTGAAAACGGAGATCTCATCGAGGATGACCTCGCTTACTGGCAGATGTTTTACGTCGCCGGGCGGCGGGACAGCGTGTCCCTCAACAACCCGGAGTTTTTTGACCATACCGACGCGTCTAACGCAGACGACATGACCTATATCCAGGTGGAGGGCAAAAAGGCGATTCTCAGGCAGCTTAATTTTTATCAGAAGTATTTTAAAGGCTTTGAAAACGCCTATCTGTCGGAAATCGCCGATATGGTCGGCGTGCGGGAGTCCCGCCGGCTGGAGGCCGACGCGATGCTGACGGCTGAGGACATCGTATCTCACCGGAAGTTCCCTGACGCCATCTGCCGCAATAACTATCCCGTGGACATCCACGGAAAAAAGCTGCGGCTTGTAAACCAGCAGGAGAACAAGGACACCGCACCCTACTACGAAATTCCCTATGGCTGCCTGACGGTGCGGGGATTTGAAAACCTGCTGGTGGCGGGGCGCTGCGTGGGAAGCGATTTTGTCGCCCAGAGCAGCCTGCGGATTCAGCCCATCTGCCGCGCCTTGGGAGAGGCCGCCGGAATCGGCGCTGCCATGGCCTGTGAAGAGGGAAAAGCCGCCCGTGAAATCGACGGGTCGGCCATCCGGGAGAAGATGATCGGCAGAGGGGCACGCTTCGAGTAGAGTTTCAAGGTAGAGGAATTCTCGGTGCAATAGGCAAAAACGGCGGGGACGCATTAGACGAGGTGCGGTAACGAAGGATTGTTTTTCGACCTTTTTGTGCCATATTGGAGACGGAGATCATTTATATTTGGCAGAGGTGGAGAAATGAAGAAAGCAAGTATATTCATATTAGCAACCGTAATGCTGCTTAGTGGATGTTCGACTGAAAACGCCCATTCTGTTGGAATAATAGGCGGAGCTGATGGTCCCACAGCCATAATTGTTACAGGTAATCCATTGTTAGCTATTGGAGTGGCTGTTTTTGCAATAGCTGCCATCATTACTATCATTGTTTTAATCATTAAAAAAAGAAAAAACAAAAAGTAGTTGCCACCTGTTATGAGCATCATCTCCCAGATGGCAGGCGGATACCGCCTGAAAGTGTCATGATGGATTACAGCCTTTCGAAAAATAGAAACAGATAAAAAACGGGTGCAGTTTCATTTGACTGCATCCGTTTTTTCCTTTCGTTATGGAATCTCATTCCTTGCGCACCTTCGCCGCTTCCGGTATTGATTATTCCGGGCGGCATTCCATGAGGATGCGGCTTTGGTGGAACTTTGTCGTCTCCCGAAAACCCGACCGCTCATAAAGCCTGACGGCCCTTTCATTTTTGCAGAACACAAAAAGCCGCAGGGGAAGCCCAGCCTTTTTTGCCTCTCTTTTGCAGTACCGGAGCACCTGGGAGCCGATACCACAGCCCTGAAAAGGCGGGAAAACCCAGAAATTGTCCAGTTCCAGGTATTCCGGGCGGCGTTGCAGGGAGAAGTACCCTATTTTTTCGCCGTTTCGGCAGATCACCCGGCAGTGGGGCAGCTCCTGCCGGAGCTTATCGTCGAGCAACGCCTCCACCCGCTGCCAGTCCAGCATCGCCGTCTCATAGGTTTTGGCGTGGTGAAGGTTCCAGCGGAGGAGGATTTCCGCGTCCTCCGGCCCCGCGGCGTGAAAAGTCAGTTTATTGGACATGAGCCGCTCCTTTCGAAGAAAAACAGCCTGTAAAGCAGTTTTGCATTACAGGCTTGTTTTTTATCTCTCTTTTTTTGGAAAAGCCCCGCTGTTACGCGGCATTTTCCCCTTCAATGGCCTTTTGGATGATGTCGGTCGCTGTATCCAGGTCGGCCCGGCTGTAGGAATCGTATTTCTGGGGGTTCCCTGCGTCGCTGAGCATCCCTTTGGCCTCGTCGGTGCCGTCGGTGATCTGCTGGGCCGCCTGCCTGATGGTCTCAAAGTTGGCGGAAAAGCTCTCCTGCTGGGCGGCGTCCAGGGCGTTCAGGTAGTGGTAGATCTGCTCCTCCATCTCCTGAGTGGGCAGCGTCCCCACGTCGTGGAGCCAATTGAGAAGTCCCGCCGCCACGGTGTAGGCCTTGAGGGAAGAGCCCGCCGTGCCCTGCTCAAAGTTGCCGATGCCGCTCAAAGTCTCCTGAAAGCCCGTCATGTCGACAGTTTCGGAGGTGCTTTCCTCCGGTTCGTCGGAGGAAGCGTCCATCTCTGCCAAACGGTTATTGATAACCTGTGTCTGGGCCAGCAGGACGTTCATTTCATCCTCTAGAGTATGCACCCGTTCGTGGAGGGAGATAAACTGCCAGGCGGCCACGCCGATTACCGCCACCGCCGCAACGCCGGCGATTCCATGCCAAAATCCTTTGTTCATCTGTCCTGTCTCCATTCGAGAGAGGCGCCGGAAAAAGGGTTTCCCCGCGCTTTGCACTTTTACCGCCTTTAGAGCGGATTTTCTTTTTCTCATTATACAGTCTTTTGGATATAAAATCCAGCCCTTTTTTTCCGCCCGCTTCTAATAGGAGGCCAGCGCTCATAAATTATCTTATACTAGTACGAACAAGGAGAATCATAGAATGGCGTTAAGCGGAAAAAAGAAGCAGGTGCTCTTTACCGCCACGGCATTGCTGCTGTCGGCGGCTATTTTGTGGAATTTTTGCAGCCTGTTCATCAAAATCGACCCGGTGGGGGCGGAAAAGCCTATTAAGTGGGTGGAGTTTAACGTGACGGCCTCCGCCATGGAAAAGGCCCTGTCCATGCAGAAGGAGTCCCGGGGGACCGACTGCGAACTGGACTGGGTGGAGCTTTTGTCTTACTTAGGGGCGAAGTACGGCGGCAACTTCAAAAAGTACAAGGCAAAGGACATGGACGCCTTGGCCGAGAAGCTCCGGGCAGGCCAGACCATGGAAGAACTCACTAGGGACATGGAGTACTATAACTACTACCACGAGGCCTACGGCGCGGTGCTGGACGGCATGGTGGGGGAGTACGACATCCAGACCGAGGACTCCTACAATAATGGCACCATCGAGATGGAGACCCGGTACGGCCTGAAGGCATACAGCCCCATCGCCTACGGCTACAGCTTCTCCCATTACGACGATTTTGGCGCCTCCCGCAGCTACGGCTTTTCCCGCAACCACCTTGGCAACGACCTTTTGGGCAACGTGGGTACCCCCATCGTGGCGGTGGAGTCCGGTGTCGTCGAGATGATGGGCTGGAACAAATACGGCGGCTGGCGGGGGGGAATCCGCAGCTTCGACGGTAAGCGGTACTACTATTACGCCCATCTGCGGAAGGATCGGCCCTACTCGGTGAACCTAAAGGAAGGCTCCATCGTGGAGGCAGGGGACGTGATCGGCTATCTGGGCATGACCGGCTACTCCGACAAGGAAAACGTCAACGGCATGAACGTGCCCCACCTGCATTTCGGGATGCAGCTTGTCTTCGATGAGTCTCAGAAGGAGAGTAACAACGAAATCTGGATCGACGTCTATGAAATCGTCAAGTTTTTGGAGCACCACAAATCCCCGGTGGTGCGGGACGAAGAATCCAAGGAGTATTTCCGGAAATACGAGTTTACAGACCCGGCCGTCGAGGCGCTGGAAGGGAAGATACCCCAGTTCCCGAAGCACGAGCCGGATTAAAACACAAATCCCGGCCCCTGAATTTCCCAGAACGTTTCGAAAGAATTGGTAGGGGAGGGGCTCTGCCCCTCCCGTCCGTGTTTCTGCCGTTTTCGTTAATTGGCGGGCGGAGCAGAGCCCCGCCCCTACATCTCCCAGAACGTTTCGAGAAAATTGTAGGGGAGGGGCTCTGCCCCTCCCGTTCGTGTTTCTGCCGTTTTCGTTAATTGGCGGGCGGAGCAGAGCCCCGCCCCTACGTTATTTGAGGTAAATATCGTCATCGGTGACTTCAATTTCACCATATTTCTTTTCATAACGTTTGATTTCCTTTTGAATCAAATAATCAATCATATTAGTCATAGAACGTTGTTCTTGTTCGGCAATTTTCCGAATTTTTACGTGTGTAATAAGATCCAACCTTAGAGTGAATTGCGTTTTTATTACAGCCATAACACGATACCTCCAATTTTTTTAGTTTATGGTATCATTTTGGCTGAAATCTGTATGGTGTATACTTGACACCATACAAATAATGTGATATTATGTTAAATAGAGAGATTTATGCACAAACAAATCGCCGTCCCGCCGGGAGGCCCAAATCTACCACCCGCACTCAGGCAGACCCCCTCAGCTCCTAACAGATGAACTGCGCCGCAATTGCAGTGATAATGAGGGACATGCCGCGGTTTTTGGGCTTTCCGCCGGGACAGCGAGGCTCTCCCAAAAACAAAAGAGGATACGGAAAACCCGTATCCTCTTTTGCTATCCAAACCGCCGTTTCAGTTCCTTTTCCACCATTGCGTAGGGCGCCACCAAAACGATTACTCCGATGGCTAAGTTCACGAAATTCACTACCGTCCGGGCCGACGCACCGAAGGCGACGTTCAAAAGGATCGAAATCGCCAAGGCGATGATCCCCATTAAAAGGCTTTTTTTGCCGTAGCTCTTCTGGGCGTATTTCCACGCCTCCTTGGACGACATGGAACGGGCGCTGTAATGGCCGAACCAGCCGTTTCCGGGCTTTGGGGGCTTTATGAGGAGCCAGAGCCCAATGAGGGTAATGGTGATGGGAATGACGTAGTTCATGAAAAAAATGACCCAGTTTTGATCCATGGAAAACTCCTTTCAGGCGACGATGAGAGGCTCTTTTTTCCAGTATATCATACACATATGAAAAAAAATACACGTTTCCTTGAATTTGCAGAAATTATTTTTTCCCAATTCTATGTGCGAAATTCATAAAATAGCACTTTTCTTTTCAGATGGCTGTGTCACCTTGCCCAAAATCCTCCGATTTTTAAACAAACCGGCCGTTTTGTCTATTTGTTTGGCGGCAAAGGCGGAATATAATGGAATACGGAAATGAAAAAGCGGCCTCATAGTCGTTTCCTATAAACAGAAAGGATGCTTTTGATGAAAAATATCCTCCGCATTTTCGCCCGGGATTTCAAAAAGATTTCCAAAAACGCCATCGCCATTGTCGTGGCCCTGGGCATATCCATTCTGCCGTCGCTGTACGCCTGGTTCAACATCCGAGCCTGCTGGGACCCTTACGGCAACACTTCCGGCATCAAGGTGGCGGTCGCCAATACCGACAAGGGGTATTCTGCTATGGGACTCACCCTGAACGTCGGCGATATGGTCATTGCGGAGCTGGCGAAGAACACCCAGCTGGGATGGCAGTTTGTAGACAAAGACGCCGCCATAGAAGGGGCGGAAAGCGGAAAATACTACTCTGCCGTGGTCATCCCGGAGGATTTCAGCGAGAAAATCGCCAGCATTCTCACCACCGACATCCAAAAGCCCCATATCGATTACTACGTCAACGAGAAAAAGAACGCCATCGCCCCAAAAATCACCGACAAGGGGGTAGGGGTCATCCAGCAGCAGGTCAACGAGACCTTTATCAGCACCTGCACCAAGGTGATCCTAGCCGCCCTCAACGAAGGGGACGCCCTCCTCAGTGAAAAGGGAAGCTCCATCGTCGACGGCATCGTTGGAAACTTAGAAACCGCTTCCGCCGACATCGACGAATTCTCCGCCGCCGTTTCCGCGTTCAGTGCCGCCTTGGAGGCGGGAGGCGGCCTCGTAGACACCACGCGGGACATCCTACCGGAAGCTGACGAACTTCTGTACAGCGGCATGGAGAGCATTGGGGACGTCCAGAGCCTGATCGTTTCCTCCCGTGATATTTCATCGGAGCTCATCACCGCCGTGGGGGATACTGTTCAGGCGGCGGAGGATTTGGCGGAAACCATGGACGGACGGCTGGAGGACGCCTTCTCCGAGGCGGGAAAAGACGCGAAACAGGCGGCTTCTGATCTGCGGAGCCTGACGAGGATCAACGACCGCATCATCCAGAAAAACAACCGTCTTTACAACACCCTTTCCGCCCTAAACGACGCTCTGCCCATTCGGCTTTCCGCAATCGACAGGATGCTGGACGCTCTGGATACCGCCACATCCCGGCAGGAGGCCCTTTCCGACGGCATCCAGAAAGCCGCCGATACGGTGGCGGACGCGGGAAAGGTTCCCGCCGAAATGCAGTCGGAGCTCCGGCAGAGTGCGGCCGACGCCAAGGCTTCCCTGAAAAAAGTCAGCGATCAGTACGTGCGGGAAGTTTCCCCCCAGCTCAATAAAAACGTCGATGACATTTACGGCACCCTCGGCAAGTTTTCCGGACTGCTTCTCAGCGTCAGCGGCGCGTCCAAAAACCTGGACAACACCCTCTCCGGAGTGGACGACACTCTCGATAAATGCCTTTTGGCCCTCCAGAAAACCGACGAGATGCTGCAGGGGGCCAAGGGTAAAATCGACAGCCTCATTTCTGAGGTACGGGCGGTGGACGGAAGCGAACAGCTCTCGAAGCTCATCGAAATTATCCAAAACGACCCGGAAATCGCCGGAAGCTTCATGTCCTCTCCGGTGGAAGTGAACACCCAAAAGCTCTACCCCATCGAAAATTACGGCTCGGCCATGACCCCATTCTACACCATTTTGGCCATCTGGGTAGGCGGACTCATCCTCTGCGCTATTTTAAAGGTACATGTCCGGGAAGACGACAAAATCCGCGGTCTCAGGCCCTATGAGGCTTACTTTGGCCGGTATTTGACCTTTATGGTGTTCGGCATCGTCCAGAGCCTCATCGTCTGTCTGGGGGACCTGTATTTCCTTAAAATTCAGTGCGAGAACCCCGGGCTGTTCCTGCTGGCTGGGGTCACGGCAAGCATCGTGTTCACCAACGTCATCTACACCTTGACTATCTCCTTCGGCGACGTGGGAAAGGCCATCGCCGTCATTCTGCTAGTCATCCAGGTGGCCGGGGCGGGGGGCACTTTCCCCATCGAAGTGACGCCCTCCTTCTTCAACGCCATCAACCCCTATCTGCCCTTCACTTCCGGCATCAACGCCATGCGGGAGACGGTGGCGGGCATCTACGGCATGGATTACTGGAAGGATATGTGTAAGCTCCTCGTTTACCTGCCCATTTCGCTGTTCGTGGGGCTGGTGCTTCGCAAGCCTCTCATTAAGATGAACGAATTTTTCGAGCGGAAGCTGGAAGAGACAGGGCTCATGTAATGTTCTCATCTCTATAGAATAAAAAGCGTCCCGTAATATGCGGGACGCTTTTTATTCTTTCACTTCATTTTCCTCACAAATTCCGATCCACTGGCAGTCTATACAGACCTCCCGGTACCGCTTCGGTAAAACCACAGCCTCCCGCAGCCGGTCCCGGTATTCCTCCCAGGTGAGAGAGTCTCCCTCCCGAAGCCCGCAGAGAGAAAGGCATCGCTGATCGTAGCTTAACACCTTCTGTCCGGAGTCGCAGCCTAAGTCCGCTGTTTTGTGGGGGCAGGCTTTGCAGACCACGTCGGCTCCTGCATGCAGGGTGATTTGCTGCTTCGGGTTTGCTTCCAAAAGGGCGACGATGCGGGCCATTTCCCGGACGAATTCATCGGAATACCCCTTGCCGCGGAAATTCTGGATACAAAGCCCATGGTGGGGCCGAAGGAGAAGCCTGTTGTTCATTGCCGTGCCGCCTTTCTATGAGAAATCAGGGACGTTTCGTTGCCGTCTGCTTGGACAAAACCCGCATATAGACCACTCCGGTCACGTCGGCGAGAATCCATCCGATGGGCACCGCCCACCAGATGCCCCAAACGCCAATATGGGGCAGGGGAGCCAACAGGTAGGCCAGCGCCACCCGGGTTCCCAGCGAAATGATAGTGAGGACGAGGGACATGACGGGCCGGTTGATGCCCCTGAAATAGCCGTAGAGCAGAAACAAAAGCCCGATGCAGCAGTAAAACGCCCCCTCCACCCGCAGGTAGCCGACGCCGATGGAAATAATTTCAGTGTTTTCGGGACTAATGAAAATCATCATCAGATATTTCGCCAGAATAAATACCAAAACCGAGATAACCGCACAGAAGGCAAGGGAAATCCCAACAGCGCTTTTGGTGCCCCGGCGGATGCGCTCCTCTTTGGCCGCGCCGAAGTTCTGGGAGATGAAGAGGGAATAGGCGTTTGCAAATTCCTGGGCGGGCATGTAGGCGAAGGAGTCGATTTTCACCGCCGCCGCAAAGGCCGCCATCACCTGTGGCCCGAAGCTGTTGACGAGGCCCTGTATCATCAGAATGCCGAAGTTCATCACCGATTGCTGCACAGAGGAGGCGAGAGAAAACCGGAGAATTTCCGGCGCCGCCCCCTTCTCGTACCGGAAGGAGGTTTTCTGAAACCGCAAAGAAGGCTCCTTGATAAAGGTGTAGGCGGCGATGCCTACGCCGGAAACCGCCTGGGATAGGACGGTGGCCACAGCCGCCCCCTCGATGCCCCACCGAAATCCCACGACGAACAGCACGTCGAGCCCCACATTGAGCACCACCGTGCTGCCGAGAAACCAGAGCGGCGCTACGGAATTCCCCAGCGCCCGGAGCAGAAAGGCAAAAAAATTGTAGAGGAAGATGAAAAAGATACCGAACAAAATGAGAAAGACATAGTTTTTCATCATGGCGAACAGCTCATCCGGCACCCTGAGCAGGCGGAGGATTCCACTGAGGGACACGAAGGCCAGGACGTTGATGAAAACACTGATACCTCCGATGAGCAAAAAGGCCACCTGGACCCGGCTTTTCAACTTTTGGGGCTCGTTTTTTCCGAAATAAAAGGAAAAGACCGCACCGCTGCCCATACACAGGCCGATGAGGATGGAGGTGAGAAAGGTCATCAGGGTGTAGGCGCTTCCCACCGCGGCCAGCGCGTCCGGTCCCACGAACTGTCCCACCACAAAGCTATCGGCGATGTTGTAAAACTGCTGAAGCAGGTTGCCGGCGATCATCGGCCCGGCGAAGGCCAGCATGGTCTTAGTGATAGGGCCGGCGGTCAAATCCTTTTGCATTCTTTTTTGTCCTCCATTTTGCCACAAGACAGGATAACCGTATCAAAAGAAAGGCCACAGAATCAAAAACGTTCTGCGGCGAATTGGGATGGCCTTGATTATTGTGCTCCTGCCTTTTGTTTCTTTTTGAGAAAGCCCAGCTGTTCCAGCAAAACGATGAGGGCGGGGATAAAGATAAGCTGGATGACGATGCCGGGCAGCGCCGTCACAAAGGCGCCGGTCAGGAAAGCTTCCATGCTGTAGGCGGTGCCGGCGATTCCCATGAGGACTAAGTTTACGAGGCCGTAAACGATCCTTCCGCCGATCATAGCGCCGATGAGGGAAACAAAGACGTTAAAGCGCTTGTAGAGGAGTCCTGCCAAAACGCCGTAAGCGCACAGCTCCAGCATCATTGAAACCCCCATGGGGTAGATGGGCGGCATACCGATGATGAGAAAGGAGAGGGGAGGCACGATGAGCCCGCAGAGCCCGCCGTAC
>CABUOE010000027.1 GCA_902493155.1 uncultured Eubacteriales bacterium | reverse complement strand
TGCCGCTTTTGCCAATATTCCGATAACGGCATTGCTGCCAGCTATTTGATTTTTCCGATGTCTCTGCGGTAGTGAGCATCCTTAAAGTGGATTTTCGAAACAGCTTCATAACTCTTTTGCAGGGCGTCTTCCCGGTCTTTCCCGATAGCGGTGACGCCCAAAACACGGCCACCGGAGGTCAGGAATTTGCCGTTTTGGTACTTGGTTCCGGCGTGGAAAACAGTGACGTCAGGCGCCTGGCATTTTTCGTCGAGCCCCTCAATTTCATAGCCGGTCTGGTACTTCTGAGGATATCCTCCGGAAGCCATGACGACGCAGGCGGCGCTGTCTTTGGAGAATTTCACTTCGACTTCTGACAGCCGCTCATTGCGCACTGCCTCGAAAATGGTGAGCAAATCGGACTGGAGCAGGGGCAGAACCACCTGAGTCTCCGGGTCGCCGAAGCGGCAGTTGTACTCGATGACCTTGGTGCCGTTTTTGGTGATCATCAAGCCGAAAAACAGGCAGCCTTTAAAGGGACGGCCCTCTTTGTTCATCGCCTCGATGGTGGGAACAAAGATTTTCTCCATGCACTCTTTGGCTACTGCATCGGTGTAATAAGGATTAGGGGCGATCGTGCCCATGCCGCCGGTGTTGAGGCCCTCGTCGTTGTCCAGCGCCCGCTTGTGGTCCTTGGCGGACACCATTGGGACGATGGTGTGAGAGTCGGTAAAGGCCAGCACCGAGACCTCGGGGCCTTCTAAGAACTCTTCGATGACGATGTGATTCCCCGACGCGCCGAAAATTTTGTCCCCCATGATGGAGTGGACGGCGTCGATGGCCTCCTTCTCGTTCTGGGCGATGACGACGCCTTTCCCCAGCGCCAGGCCGTCGGCCTTGATGACGGTGGGATAGATATTTTCCGCTTTGATGTAGGAGACGGCGGCTTCCTCGCTATCAAAAGTTTCGTATTTGGCGGTGGGAATGCCATATTTTTTCATCAAATCTTTACTGAACACTTTGCTGCCTTCCAGAATGGCGGCTTTTTTATCGGGGCCAAAAGCAGGGATACCCGCAGCCTCCAGCGCGTCTACCATGCCGAGAACCAACGGATCGTCAGGCGCTACCACAGCAAAGTCTATTTTATTTTCGACAGCAAAGCGAACCATGTTGTCAATATCGGTGGCCTTGATGTCAATGGGGGTACAGCAGGTGCTCATGCCGCCGTTTCCGGGAGCGACGAAGATTTCATCTACGCGGGGACTTTGAAGCAACTTGGTGACCAAGGCGTGTTCTCTACCGCCAGAGCCAACAACCAGTAATTTCATAACCAGATTCCTTTCTCAGGGGGATATTAGTGATGGAACAAACGGATGCCGGTAAATGCCATGGCGATGCCGTATTTGTCGCAGATTTCGATGACATTGTCGTCCCGAATGGAGCCGCCTGGCTGGGCGATATACTGGACACCGCTGCGGTGGGCGCGCTCGATGTTGTCGCCGAAAGGGAAGAATGCGTCGGAACCCAAGGCCACACCCTGCATGGTGTCAAGCCAGGCCCGCTTTTCCTCCCGGGTCAGGGGCTCCGGCTTTACAGTGAAGAAATTCTCCCAAACGCCGTCGGCCAAAACGTCCATATAGTCGTCGGAAATATACACGTCGATGGTGTTGTCCCGATCGGCCCGGCGGATGCCCTCTTTGAAGGGAAGGTTCATGGTTTTGGGATGCTGTCTTAAGAACCAGAAATCCGCCTTGTTGCCCGCCAAACGGGTGCAGTGAACGCGGGACTGCTGGCCGGCGCCGATGCCGATGGCCTGGCCGTCCTTGACGTAGCAGACAGAGTTTGACTGGGTGTATTTCAAGGTGATGAGGGAGATGATGAGGTCGCGTTTGGCGTCTTCCGGGAAATCCTTGCAGGCGGTGGGGATGTTTTCAAAAAGGCTTCCGTCGATTTTCAGTTCGTTTCTCCCCTGCTCAAAGGTAACTCCGAAGACATCTTTGTGCTCGATGGGGGCGGGGACATAGCTTGCATCGATTTTCACCACGTTGTAGCCGCCTTTGCGCTTACCTTTGAGAATTTCCAGCGCCTCGTCGGTGTAGTCGGGGGCGATGACGCCGTCGGATACTTCCCGGGCGATGAGTTTCGCCGTGGAAGCGTCACAGGTATCGGACAGAGCGATCCAGTCGCCGTAGGAGGACATCCGATCGGCGCCCCGGGCTCTCGCGTAGGCGCAGGCCATGGGAGAAAGCTCCATATCGTCCACAAAGTAGATTTTTTTGAGGGTATCGGAAAGGGGCAGGGCCAACGCAGCGCCCGCGGGGGAGACATGCTTGAAGGAAGCGGCGGCCGCGATACCGGTGGCCTCTTTCAGTTCCTTGACAAGCTGCCAGCTGTTAAAGGCGTCCAAAAAGTTGATGTAGCCGGGCTTGCCGTTTAAGACTTCAATGGGAAGCTCCCGACCATCCTTCATAAAGATTTTCGACGGCTTCTGATTGGGGTTACAGCCGTATTTCAGTTCCAGTTCTTTCACGAAACATCCATCCTTTCCGATTATTTTACGTTTTTATTGATAATGCGGGTCTCGGTTTCGCCGGTTTTCAGGTTGATGAACCGGGTGAACAGGGACACCTTGTTGTCTTCATTCAGGTTCTCCCACAGCATTTTGGTAAAGCATTCGATACAGCCTTCAATCTTCACTTGCTTGGGCTCGCCGACAAAAGAAGGAATGGGGTTGCCGTCGTGCTCATAAGTGTGGATAAAATGTGCCTGTCCCGCTTTGGGGTTCTCATATTCGTAAAAATAGCGGTGGGCGGAATCGGGGTCTCCCTCGTTGCTCTTGAGAATAGACAGGCGATAGTTGCCGTTTTTCTCCACAAGGCCGGAGATACGGGGAGTGAAGTTGGGACCGTCCGGCTCAAAAGTGCGGGTGCGGAGGGCGTCGGCAAAAGTTTTTCCGTCCTTCAAATAATCGTAGATGGTGTCGGTCTGGTCGCCATTGGTGACGATGGTTTGGTCGCCCAGAACCCGGACCGGCCAGTAGATGATAAGACTGGGGTCAGAGAGCTTTGCTGGGTCAAATGCTTCGGTGCGGATGCCGCCCTGCTCTTCCACGAAGACCCGGTTGCGGCTATTTTCACTTCTTCCCATAATGAAATAGCCGATGACGGCGTGTTCCCCGTCAGAACTTCTGCCCAGCACAATGCCGCGGCCGGGGTAGCTGTTTTGCTGTAAATCCTTTACCATGTCGATCATCTAAAATCGCTCCTCACTTTAAAATTCTCGTCTTGTTGCCTTCCACTACAATACGGTCCTCACAGAACAGGGAGACCGCTTTTGGAAGAAGTTTCCACTCCACCTGCTCCATGACCCGTTTCTGCAAGGTTTCCGGGGTATCATCATCCAGTACTTCAACCGCCCCCTGCAAAATAATCGGGCCGCCGTCGCAGATTTCGTTGGCGAAGTGGACGGTTGCGCCCGCCAGTTTGACGCCTTTTTCGAGAGCCGCCTCGTGGACTTTGAGGCCATAGTAACCCGGCCCGCAAAAAGAGGGAATCAACGCGGGATGGACGTTCATGATCTGGTTTGGGTAGGCTCTCGACACCGTTTCGTCTAAAATAATCATGAAACCGGCGTAGACGATGAGGTCTGCCTTTTCCTTTTGCAACGCTTTGAGGATTTCCCGGCTGTAATCGCCCCGGTCGGGATACTCTTTTTTGGGGATCACCCGGGTGGCAATACCGTTTTCTTTGGCTCTCGTCAGTGCGTAGGCTTCAAAGTTAGATGCGATGACGCAGGTGATTTTGCCGTTTCTAATCTCGCCGCGTTTCTCTGCGTCGATGAGTGCCTGCAAGTTGGTTCCGCCGCCGGAAACCAGTACGACGATATTTTTCATTTTTGCTCCTCGCTGGATGAAACATCCACCCAGCTGTCCTTTTCTTAAAATACTTTTAGTATAAACGGAAAAGGCAATAACAAAATTGCCATTGCCTTTTACTGCTTATTCGAGGATAACGCCTTCTTCACCCTCTACCAGTTCGCCGAGGATATAAGCGTCCTCACCGGCAGCTTTCAAGGTGCTGAGAGCCAGATCGGCGTCTTCTTTGGCGACACAAGCGATCATCCCCACACCCATGTTGAAGGTGTTGAACATATCCCGTTCGGGAATGTTACCGGTGCGGGCGATTAAGTCAAAAATCGGGAGGGCCTTCACATCGGCGCGTTTGATTTTTGCCGAAAGCCCTTTCTTGAGGGAACGGGGGATATTCTCGTAAAAGCCGCCGCCAGTGATATGTGCCACCGATTTGACGGTGACTTTCTCGAACAGGGACAGCATAGGTTTTACATAAATTTTGGTGGGGGTCAGGAGGGTTTCGCCTAGGGTAGCGCCCAAAGAATCCACGTATGTAGAAAGGTCTGCTTTTTCGATGTTAAACACCTTGCGCACCAAAGAAAAGCCGTTGGAATGAACGCCGGAGGAGGGCAGAGCGATAAGCACATCTCCTGCTTTTTGGGTGTTGTTATCGAGAATTTTATCCTTGTCGACAACGCCGACGCTGAATCCGGCCAAATCGTATTCGTCTACCGGATAAAAGCCGGGCATTTCAGCCGTTTCACCGCCCACCAGAGCACAGCCCGACTGAACACAGCCTTCCGCCACGCCGCTGACGATTTGCGCCACCTTTTCCGGTACGTTTTTGCCCACGGCGATGTAATCCAGGAAAAAGAGGGGCTTTGCACCGCAGCAGATAATGTCGTTGACGCACATAGCGACGCAGTCGATGCCGACGGTGTCGTGCTTCTCCTGCAAGAAGGCCAATTTCAATTTAGTCCCTACTCCGTCAGTGCCGGAAACGAGAACGGGCTTGTTAATACCGGTTAAATCCAGTTCGAAGAGGCCGCCGAAGCCGCCGAGACCGGTCAAAACAGAATCGGTCATTGTTTTTGCCACATGGGCTTTCATCAATTCTACCGCTTTATATCCGGCAGTTACGTCGACACCGGCCTTTTTATAGCTTTCACTAAAACTTTTCACAAACTACCATGCCTTTCTCCCAATTTGGGTTACAGAGTGTATTTGAAAAATAAAGAGCCACGCAAGAAAAGCCATAAACCAAAGCTTTTCTTGCATCTTTTTCGAAAAGCGCAATTTCCCGGATAGTTGGCGACTCGTGGCTATTTTTCAAACAGACTCCGGGACGCGGAAATCTCCGGGATAGATTTGCTGTTCCGGAGATTTTCCAATGTTTCACCGCCACGCAACGGATTCAGTTCCATGATTTTATTCCTGGCCGCTCCAGCAATAGGTGCAGACCTGGTCGCGGGGCAAACCGATGGCTTCAAGCATTCCATCCAATGTCTGATAACGAAGGGTGGTAAAGTCGAGCTTTTCGCCGATTTTCTGAACCATCTTCTGATACCGCTCGGTCTTGTCGTCGCAGTATTCGTCTAAGTGGTCTAAAGCGCCCTCGCCTTCCAGTTCGGCGATCACCCGACGGGTAATCAGCTCCATCTCCGAAGTGCTCCGGGAAAAATTCAGATATTTGCAACCGAACATAATCGGAGGGCAAGCCGAGCGGATATGTACTTCCTTGGCGCCGCTATTATATAGAAAATCGACGGTTTCGCCCATCTGGGTGCCGCGGACGATGGAGTCGTCGATAAACAGAAGACTCTTGTCGCGAATTAAGGCGTCCACTGGGATCAGTTTCATCCGGGCCACCAGGTTTCTCATGGACTGATTGGTCGGCATAAAACTTCTGGGCCAGGTGGGGGTGTATTTGATGAAGGGCCGCGCGAAGGGAATCCCGGACTGATTGGCGTATCCGATGGCATGGGGCACGCCGGAGTCTGGGATACCGGCGATATAGTCGATGCCTTGATACTCATCGTTCTCCGCTAAAATTTCCCCACAACGGTACCGCATTTCCTCCACATTTACATTTTCATAGCTGGAGGTGGGATAGCCGTAATAGGTCCAGAGGAAGGCACAGATTTTCATTTGATTGTCCGGTTTGCGGAGTACCTGCACCTCGTTTACATCCATCAGGACGATTTCACCAGGCCTCAGTTCCCGATCCAACTCATAGCCAAGATTCAGGTAAGAGAAGGACTCAAAGGAAGCACAGCGAGCGCCATCCTTCCGGCCCAAAATTACCGGTGTGCGCCCCATTTTGTCCCGGGCGGCGTAGATACCTTCTTTGGTGAGCAGAAGCATCGACATGGAGCCGTCGATCTGCTCCTGTGCGTACCGGATGCCCTCCGGAATGCTGTCTTTCTGGTTGATAAGGGAGGCCACAAGCTCGGTAGCGTTTACCTTTCCTCCGCTCATTTCAAGAAAATGGGTGCTTCCCTTTTGAAAGGCGCTGCGAATGAGCTCTGCCTCGTTGTTGATGCGCCCTACCGTAGTGATGGCGTAATTGCCCAAATGGGAGCGGACGATGAGGGGCTGAGGCTCGTTGTCGCTGATACAGCCTATGCCCATCACGCCGGACATTTCATTTACATCTTTTTCAAACTTGGTACGAAATGGAGAGTTTTCAATGTTGTGAATGGCGCGCTGAAAGCCAGCCTCCTTGGAGTAGACCGCCATACCGCCGCGCCTCGTCCCCAGATGGGAGTGGTAATCCACCCCGAAAAACAGATCCATCACACAGTCTTCCCGTGAAACGACGCCAAAAAATCCGCCCAAAAGTGATTCCTCCTGTTCCGATTGCCCGCGAAAGCCGCGGACGAAGTACGATGATTATTCGCCCAGCAGGCGTTTCATAATTTCCTTATAAGCGTCTTCCTCACCGCCCATATCTCTGCGGAAGCGGTCTTTGTCCAGTTTTTCATGGGTTTTGCTGTCCCAGAAACGGCAGGTATCGGGGGAAATTTCATCCGCCAAAACAATGGTGCCATCGGAGGTTTTGCCGAACTCCAGCTTAAAGTCGATGAGCTCGATGCCAACGTCTTTCAGATAGTCGGTGAGGAAACGATTGACATGGAAAGAATACTCGGCGATTTTATCTAGTTCTTCTTTCGTTGCCACGCCCAGAGCGGCAATGTGGTAGTCGTTTATCATGGGGTCGCCCAAAGCATCGTCTTTGTAGCAGTATTCCAAAACGGTGGATTGAAGCTTGGTGCCTTCCGGCAGGCCCAGACGTTTGGAAAGAGAGCCGGCGGCGATGTTTCTAACGATGACTTCCAGCGGGATAATGCTCACTTTTTTGACCAGAGTCTCTCGATCGGAGAGTTCTTTTACAAGATGGGTGGGAACGCCGTCCGCCTCTAACAGTTTCATCAGGTGATTGGTTACTCTGTTGTTGATGATGCCCTTATTGTGGATGGTTCCTTTTTTCAGGCCGTTTAACGCGGTAGCGTCGTCTTTATAGTCGACGATGTAGAGTTCAGGATCGTCGGTTTTAAAAACTTTTTTTGCTTTTCCCTCGTAGAGTTGTTCCAATTTTTCCATAATGTCATTCACCTTTCCAAAAATCCTTTATTTATTGACTTCTTGCTGAAGTTTTGCGTCTTTTTTGCGGACTTCCTCCGCCATATCCTCTTTCATCTTCTCCAGTTTTGCGCTTAAAGCGTCATCGCTGACGGCCAGGATTTCAAGGGCCAAAATGGCGGCGTTTTTCGCGCCGTTGACGGCTACGGTGGCCACCGGGATGCCAGAGGGCATCTGAACAGTTGCCAGCAGGGCATCCAGCCCGTCAAATGAGGATTTAATGGGGATACCGATGACCGGCAGCGTGGTGTGAGCAGCCAAAACGCCGCCTAAATGAGCCGCCATACCAGCGGCGGCGATGATGACGCCAAATCCGTTTTTTTTAGCATCCTTTGCAAAAGCGCAGGCTTCTGCTGGAGTGCGGTGGGCGGACATAACGTGGACTTCGGTCTCTACGCCGTATTCTTTCAGGCAATCGACAGCCTTTTTGACAATATCCCAATCGCTGTCGCTTCCCATAATGACTGCAACTTTTTTCAGCATTTTTATTCTCCCTTTCTCATAAAAAACAAAAAAGCCGCGAAATCATCGCAGCCTGCCTATCATGCTTCTTAATAGACGCGGAAGTGCGCACTTATCCCAGAGGGATGGGAAACTCCCATGGAATAGCTTTTGTCAGCACCGCAAGGCCCATTCGACAAAATCATCATCTGTGCACCTCGTTTTTCCGCATAATTACTTATACTACTATAATAATGCAAAATCCCTGTCATTTCAAGAACCAAAAATCCACAAATCGCACTAGTTAAACCCATTCCTTTTGTGCATAGTGGATATGATTTCCAGAGATGTCCTCCTGCTATGGAATTAAAGCAGCACCTGTCCGTTGATGACCAGTTGAAACTTAAGCCCCAACTTGTCGGCAGCCTTGCGGCAAAGGACCATCCGGTCGAGGAAAATCTCAAAGTAGTCCATGACGGCGGACATTTCAGTGTCGATGGTAATGGCCAGCAAAAAACGTTCATGGTCTTCGGTGATGTCAGCAAAGGCGTGCTCGACAGCGTAGTTGACCCGGTCGTGGATATCAAAGGTGGCAAAGTCGGAATTTCGGACCCTGGAACGGCGGACGTCAGTTTTGTCCGCCAGGATGAGCGCGGCGGCCACAGGGTTCACCGGCATTGCGGTACCCTCATCGTGATTCCCGATGGCGCTTATGACGGTGGCAATTTCATCGGCGGGCATTCCCAGCTTGTCCAGCAGTCGAAACGCCATGACGGCGCCGCTCTGGGCGTGGTCGATGCGGTTGACGATATTGCCGATGTCATGGAGGTAACCGGCAATCCGTGCAAGCTCCGCCTCACGGTGGGAATAATTCAGTTCCTCAAGAATTTGTCCCGCCTTTTCCGCCACCTTGGTCACATGGGCGAAGCTGTGCTCGGTGTACCCCAATGCGATCAGCGCTTCATCGGCCTTTTGGATATAGGTTTTGATTTGCGGATTGTTTTTGATTTGGTGGAATGTAATCATACTGTTTCCTTTCTCTACAGCTCCTGAATGACCCGGTATAACTCGCCGGCGGTTTCCTCTGAAATTTTTGCCACCTGCTGCAGCTCGTCGGACGACGCCTCCTTGAGCCGTTTTTTGGTGCGGAATTCCTTCATCAGCGCTTTGACTTTGGCCTCTCCGATGCCTTTGACCTTGCGCAGTTCGCTTTCATAGGTGACTTTTTTGTGGAGCGTCCGCTGGTAGGCGATGGCGAATCGATGCACCTCGTCCTGGATGTTTGTCACTAACGTAAAGGCAGACTTTACGGTGGAGATGGCGATTTCGCCGCCCTCTCCGGTGATGGCCCTGGTGCGGTGGCGGTTGTCCTTGACCATGCCGAACAGGGGCACGTCGATGCCCAGTTCTTTGAGCAGAGGTTCTACAGCCGCCACATGCCCTTTGCCGCCGTCCAGTAAGATCAGGTCGGGCAGCCGCGAAAATGCAGGATCTTTTTCCAGATACCTTGTAAACCGTCGCCTCAGCACCTCCCGCATGGAGGCGTAGTCGTCCTGCCCCGCCACGTCCTTGATGGCGAACCGTTTGTAATCGCTTTTTAAGGGCCTGCCGTTTTCAAAGACGATCATGCCGCCTACCCGGGCAGTCTCCCCCCAGTTTGAGATATCGTAGGCTTCGATATAATAAGGAGTGCTTGAAAGTCCCAGCAGCCGTCCCAGTTCTTCCAGCGCTGCCACTTCGCGACCAGTGCGCTGGACTTTGAGAGAAAGCTGCTCCACGGCGTTGTTATAGGCCATTTCGACGAGCTTTTTCCGCTCCCCTTTCTGAGGAACGGCCGCGGTAATCGCATGTAAGCTGCGATGACGCAGAAATTGCTGAAACAGCTCCATGTCCTCCACTTCCTCGTCGAGGACCACTGCCTTGGGAAAATCCTGCGTATTCGCATAGTAACGGGTCATGAATTCGTCCCGCACGTCTTTTAAGTCGTACACTTCGTCGAAAACAAAATTTTCTTTGTCGGAAAGCCGTCCTTCCCTGAATTTTAGTACCACACAGCAGGCCATGAGGTGGTTCTTAACAAACCCCCACACATCCATAGAACGGTTTTCATCTAAAAGCACCACCTGGGTGTCCCCCACCTTGACGATGGCATTGATGCGGTCACGAAGCCGGGCGGCTTTCTCAAACTCCAGATTTTCCGCCGCCTTCTCCATCTCATCCCGCATTTTATCCACATTGACGCTGCCGCCGCTGCGGATATAATCCATGGCATCGTCTAAAAGGGCGTGGTACTCCTCTTTGGACATTTTTCCTTGGCAGAGGCCGACGCACTGCTTGATGTGAAAGTTAAGACAGGGCCGCCCTTTGCGGAAATCCTGGGGAAATTTCCTAGAACAGGTGGGCAGGCGGAAGATTTTGTTCACCTGTTCCACCGTCTGCTTGACCACAAAGCCGCTTGTATAAGGGCCTAAGTAGGTTCCGTTTCCGGTTTTCTGTAAGGCGGCAGAGATGCGGGGGTACTCCTCGTCCGAAATGTGGATATAGTGATAACCCTTGTCGTCCTTTAAAAGAATGTTGTACTTCGGATTATATTGCTTGATGAGGCTGCACTCCAGCACCAGCGCTTCGAATTCGCTGGCGGTGACGATGTAGTCGAAGTCATTGACCATCGAAACCATCTTCCGCACTTTTTCGTTGTGAGAAGAATTTTGGCGAAAATAGCTGACCACCCGATTTTTTAAAGCCTTGGCCTTCCCCACATAGATGATTTCCCCCTGCTTGTCTTTCATTAGGTAGACGCCGGGCTGCATGGTCAGGCTGAGGGCTTTTTGCTTCAGTTGTTCAATGTCCATCTGTTACCTCGTTTTTACATGGGCGAAAAACAAACGGCGCCGCCAAAACGGCAGCGCCTGATGTTATTAAAAATTACTCCGCAAAAGCGGATTCAACGAGTTTTACCAAAGCGTCAACCGCTTCCTGCTCGTCGGGGCCGTCTGCGATGATCCGAATGTTGGTGCCGCCGATGATACCCAGGGAAAGAACGCCCAACAGACTCTTGGCATTGACTCTGCGTTCGTCTTTTTCTACCCAGACAGAGGATTTGTACTCGTTGGCTCTCTGGATAAAGAAGGTGGCAGGGCGGGCATGGAGGCCGACGTGATTCTTGACGGTTACATCTTTAATGTACATATAATACTCTCCTAAACTGCAACAAAATTTCTATCGAATTCCATTGGATACCGTTTCCATTCAAATTATCTATATTATACCACGGCAAAAAGGGGAGTCAACAAAATTTATCACGGAAAACGCGTCTTTCCCGAAAATTCGGCGACAGCGTAAAATCTACATAATAGTTTTCCACATATTTGTGCAGAATCGCTAGTTTTTTTGAATCGGTTTTCCACAATCCAAAGAGGACAACCAGTGGGAAAGCAGATTCATCCCTTCTTTTCCAGCAAATCCGGTCGTTTTTCGCGGGTACGGAGAAGGGACTGCTCGTCCCGCCAGGCATTGATATTGGCATGATGACCCGAGAGGAGTACGTCCGGTACCCGCATGCCGTCCCATTCTTCCGGCCGGGTGTACTGAGGATATTCCAGTAGACCGTCCATGTGACTTTCTTTCTCAAAGCACTCGTCGGCCGCCAAAACTCCATCGCAAAGCCGCACCACACTGTCAATGAGCACCAGCGCCCCCAATTCCCCGCCGGTGAGCACATAGTCTCCAATGGAAATTTCCTCGTCGACAATCCGCTCGATGATCCGCTCGTCCACCCCTTCATAATGCCCGCAGAGCAGAAACAGATGCGGCACCTCCCGCAAAGCCAGTGCTTTCTGCTGGTTGAGGGTTTTCCCCTGTGGGGAGAGGTAGATGACATGAGGAACCGACTGAGTCTGCCGTACCACGTCCAGATAACAGCGGTAAATAGGCTCCGGCTGCATGACCATCCCCTTACCGCCGCCGTAAGGGGAATCGTCCACCCGATGGTGCTTGGGGTCCGGGGAATAGTCCCGGATATTATGACAGTAAATTTCCACCAGGTTGTTTTTCCGGGCCCGTCCGATAATGCTGGTTTGCAGCACTGCCTCGCACATTTCGGGAAAGAGGGTGGCTACGTCGATCCTAATCATCGAAAAGTCCCTCCAGCGGACGGATTCTCATGATTCCATTTTCCAGATCGGTTTCGACGACCACCTGCGGGATGGCGGGGATATAACGGGTTTGCCCGTCGGCGAACCGGATGTGATACACGTCGTTGGCGCCAGTGGGACTCACTTCGGTCAGTTCCCCGTACACGATGTTTTCATCGTCGGCATCGACGACCTTGAGACCGATGAGGTCGGCGATAAAATAAGTTCCCTCTGGAAGCTTCACCTGATCACGGGAGATGTAAAGCACCTTGTTGACCAGTGCCTGAGCGGCTTCCGGGGTGTCGATGCCCTGAAGCTGCATGATGACGATATTTTTATGGGGCCGGGCGGAGCGCACCTTAACGGGATTGCCGTCCAGATAGACCTTTTTAAAGCCGGCAGCAAAATCAGGGGTGTCGCACCAAGGCTGCAGCCGGATCTCCCCTTTGAGCGCGTGAATTGCCACCACTTTTCCCAGTTCCAACAAATCTTTTCCCATAAAAACAAACAATCCTTTCTGGGCATTTGTGCGCCGTCTATTTGGCGAAAACGTAAACGTCCGAGTTTGAAAGTATCCTTCCAAACTGCCATATCTATCATTATTTACCTGCATTCTATCATTGAAAGGCGGCTTTTGTCAACAGGACAAAAGCCGCTCGTTTTTTCGGCGAAAAATTCCCGCCTGAAGGCCAGGCGGGAAGGAAAATCAGTCGATTTCGACCATGATTTTTTCGTTGCGCTGTGCGGCGCAGGAACGCATTACCACGCGGATCGCTTTGGCGATTCTTCCCTGCTTGCCGATGACGCGGCCCATATCGTCAGGGGCGACGTTTAAGTGATAAACGATAACGCCTTCCTCGTTGGGCTCATCGACGATAACTTTGACAGCGTCCTTATCCTCGACCAATCCTTTGGCCAGGGCAATCAATAAATCCTGCATAAAAATCAGCATTCCTTTCTGGACGTTTCGGAAGGTTTTGAGCCGAAAAACAGCCGCTTTTTTGGGCGGCACTGGCCCAAAACTCCTCCTTTGCGGTCACTGGTAAAAATTTCGTACAATCCGAAAATACCGTGCGTAAAGCACGGTATCCTGTCTCTGGTATCCCGACAGCCGGGATGAACCGCAGCCGCCAAAAATTACTTTTCAGCGCCGATTTTCAAGATTTTCTTGACGGTATCGGTGGGCTGAGCACCGTTGGCGATCCATTTGTTTGCCTTCTCAACGTCTACATTGATGACGCTGGGGTTCTTGGTGGGATCGTAGGTACCGACCTCCTCGATGAATCTGCCGTCTCTGGGATATCTGGAATCCGCAACAACGATACGGTAAAAGGGAGCTTTTTTCGCACCCATTCTGCGCAGTCTGATTTTAACAGCCATGCTAAACACCTCCTAAAATTACTCTCTATCTACAGCCCGCCGTAAATTCGGACGGAGTGTAACCAAAAATTACATCATGGGGGGAAGCCGCATCCGGCGTTTGCCTTTTTTGCCGCCGCCCAGCTTTTTCATCATCTGCTTCATCTGCTCAAACTGTTTGAGCAGACGGTTCACGTCTTGGACCTCAGTGCCGCTTCCCGCGGCAATACGCCGTTTCCGGCTGGGGTTTATAATGGATGGCTTAGCCCGTTCCGCCTTGGTCATCGAGGTAATCATGGCCTCAATGCGGGTAAACTGGCTGTCGTCTAAGTTCATTTCATCTATCTTATTGCCCACGCCGGGGAGCATTGAAACAATCTGTCTCAAAGAACCCATCTTACGGATCTGCCGCAGCTGGCCGAGAAGGTCGTTCATATCGAAGCTGTTTTCCTTCATCTTTTTGGCAAGCTCGGCGGCTTCTTTTTCGTCTACCGCGTCCTGGGCCTTTTCGATGAGGGTCAAAACGTCGCCCATTCCCAAAATTCGCGACGCCATGCGCTCGGGATGAAAGGGTTCCAGATCATCGATTTTTTCACCGATACCGGAGAATTTAATGGGCTTGCCGGTGACCTGTAAGACAGAGATCGCCGCGCCGCCGCGGGTATCGGAGTCAAGCTTTGTGAGGATGACACCGGTAATGGGAAGCGTCTTGTTAAAGGTGTCCGCCACATTGACGGCGTCCTGGCCGGTCATGGCGTCGACCACCAGTAAAATTTCATTGGGGGTAACGGTTTTCTCAATGTTTTTCAGCTCTTCCATCAGCTTTTCGTCGATGTGGAGCCGGCCGGCGGTGTCGATGATGACCAAATCGTGGCCATGATTCTTGGCGTATTTGACGCCTTCCGACGCGATCTTCACCGGATCGCCCTGTCCCATCTCAAAAACAGTGGCGCCGGCCTTTTCGCCGACGATTTTCAGCTGCTCGATGGCGGCGGGACGGTAGACATCACAGGCAACTAAGAGAGGCCGCCTGCCCTGCCCTTTGAAGTATTTTGCAAGCTTTGCCGAATGGGTGGTTTTACCGCTTCCCTGTAAGCCGCACATCAACACGATGCAAGGGGGCTTTGACGGAAATTCCAGCCGGGCGTTTTGCCCGCCCATAAGCGCTGTCAGTTCCTCGTTTACGATTTTGATGACCTGTTGGGCGGGGGTGAGGCTTTCTAAAACCTCCTGGCCCACCGCGCGTTCGCTGACATTTTTGACAAAATCCTTGACGACTTTATAGTTTACGTCCGCTTCCAGAAGGGCCAGTTTTACTTCCCGCATGGCTTCCTTGATGTCGGTTTCGTTTAGTTTGCCTTTGCTTTTGAGTTTTTTAAACGCTGCGGACAGTTTGTCTGCAAGGCTTTCAAATGCCAACTGCAATCCCTCCTAACGGGCAAGTTGTCTTCTATTATGAGAAGTTGTCGTCGATATAATCGTTTAACATGGTGCGGATGGCGATGGAGTCTTCCTCGATGGCCGCCGACGAAGTGAATCCTTCATTGGTGCGCTCAATGTCGCCGCAGAGTTCGGTGACTCGTTCCACTACCTGCATCAGGCGGGTAATCTTTTCCGCAAAGTGGAGCTTTTCTTCCAGTTCCGTCAAATAGGCTTCACCGCGTTTGATGTTGTCCCGGACGCCCTGCCTTGTAATCCCCTCGTGTTCGGAAATCTCAGCGAGTGAAAGATCCTGGTTGTAATAGAGCTCGATAACATCCCTCTGTTTATCGGTGAGCATTTCGCCATAAAAATCCAAAAGTACCGAAAAATGCAAATCTTTACTCATTTTTATGACTACCTTTCTTCGGAATTGCGGTTTTCGCCGCCATTGATATACGGCGGCGAAAACCGCAAAACGGGTTTGAAAGAATTTATTCTTTCAAACGTCCCTCTTTCTGATTTTTTGCGACAGGTGTAAACTTTTTTCCTTTACAAGAACCCATTATACACAAGTTCCGCTCATCTGTCAAGTGATTTCCTTTACAGGCAGCAAAAATATTTCTCTTTTTTTATTTATTTTTTGTGAAAAAAAGGAAACCCTATCAAGTAATCTATAAAAAAGTTCAAATTGGAAAGGGCGGATGCACTTTGGTGAAGATTATCCTGCTGGGGCAGCATCACAACCGATATCTTGAGCAGTTTTTTATCGAAAATTTGTCAGAACACTACTGCCTGACAGCATTTTCTGAGGACGGTATTTTTTCGATGGGGCAAGGGAAAAACCTGATGCTTTTTAGTCTGCCGGCACTTTCCTATTGCCGTGCTGACCATTGTATCAGCATTCTCACTCCCCATACAAAACTGCCTGAGCCCCTTCCGACGGGAACTATTGTGATAGCCGCTTCCGACGACGAACGACAGCTGAAATCTTTGGCCAAAGCGCAGATTCCAGTGATTACCTGCGGGCTTTCCTCCAAGGATACCTTTACCTTTTCCAGCAAAGAGGAGGAAAGCGCTGTTGTGGCCCTCATGCGCAGTGTAAAAAGCGTTTACGGCCATACCATTGAACCCATGGAGGTGCCCATTACCTTCCCTCCCAAAACCGATGATTTTACCCTGCTTGCTTATATGGCCAGCCTGATCTTAACCGAAACCATCAGTTCCCAAAAATAACAAAAGAAAACAAAATTTTACCAGTTATAAAGCGGACGGTTCGGCAAACAATACTACTGCAAACGCAAATGAAAAAAGAAATTAAGGAGTGTTAATATTATGAACAGCAATAACAATATCATGGTTCCTCAGGCAAAAGAAGCTATGGAAAAATTCAAAATGGAAGCAGCAAGCGAAGTTGGCGTTAACCTGAAACAGGGTTACAACGGCGATTTGACCTCCAGAGAAGCTGGTTCTGTAGGCGGTCAGATGGTTAAGAAAATGATCGA
>CABUOE010000026.1 GCA_902493155.1 uncultured Eubacteriales bacterium | reverse complement strand
AGCCTGATTTAAAGTTTTCGTAAGCCTGTTCCGGCCTTGTCACAACCGATTCCTCCTGTCAAAAAAGGACAGCAGGCCGCGCCCTCTGTCCTTTTCTCGTTCGATACTGATACCGCTTTTAGTGGAGCAGTTCTTCCACCACGTCGGCCGCATGCTCCATCCAGTCGCCCTCGAACAACTCGATAACGCCCTGGTCGCAGTTTTTGGCAAGCTGCGGGTCGATGGGCAGCTTGGCCAAAACGGGCAGGCCGTACTTCGCCGCAGTTTCATCGATGTGGCTTTCCCCGAATACGTTGATTTTCTTGCCGCAGTCGGGACAGGCCACATAGCTCATGTTTTCGATAAGGCCCAGAATGGGGATGTTCATCTGCTTGGCCATGTTGACGGCCTTTTCGACGATCATCGAAACCAGCTCCTGGGGCGAAGCGACCACAATAATGCCGTCCAAAGGAATCGACTGGAACACCGTCAAGGGGACATCACCGGTTCCGGGAGGCATGTCCACGAACATAAAGTCTACGTCGTTCCAGATGACATCGGTCCAAAACTGCTTAACGGTTCCAGCAATGATGGGGCCGCGCCAGACGACAGGAGTCGTCTCGTTTTCCAAAAGCAGGTTCACCGACATCATCTCGATACCGGTTTTTGTCTCCACCGGGAAGATGCCGCCCATGCCGTCGCCCATGGCTTTTTCCTTGACGCCAAAGGCTTTGGGGATACTGGGGCCGGTGATGTCGGCGTCCAGAATAGCGGTTTGAAACTCCCGTCTACGCATGATGACCGCCAGCATAGAGGTGACCATCGACTTGCCGACGCCGCCTTTGCCGCTGACAACGCCGATTACTTTTTTGATGTGGCTCAGCTCATGGGGCTTTTCCAGCAAATCCGCCGGAGAGGTTTTCCTGGAAGCGCAGTCAGCGCCGCAGGAGTTGCAGTCATGAGAACAGGATTCACTCATTTTCTATCCATTCCTTTCTGATTTCCGCCTGCACGCAGGCCCTTGATGTACACGGCCAAAAATCCCCGTGCCGCATGGCCATAAATTTTCCATGCAAGAAAAAACCGGAGGAATCTCCGGTTGTCATAAACGTTTCACTGCTTTTTATTATAATGCCCTTGCTCTCGAAAGTCAATACACGAGGCAGAAAAAGAGACGTTTTTCGTATATTTAAAGGAGTTTGAACATTTCTACATGAGGGCAGTATTCATCCAGATACTCGTTTGCGGTTTTTTGATATCCCTGCTTTATGTAAAAGTCTGCCACCCGGCATTGGGCGCTTAGAACGATTTTTTGGCCGCCTAACTCCCGGGCTTTTTCTTCCAGAGCCGCCATAATCTCGGCGCCAATACCAGTTCCCCGGCAGTCTCTGCGGACGGCGATCCGCCCTGCGTGCCACACGCCGTTTCCTTCGGTGAAGAGCCGGGCGCAGGCCGTGGGACAGCCGTTTTGGTAACAAATCAGGTGCCAGCAGCTATCATCAGTGGAATCAAACTCCTCCTGAAAGCCCTGCTCCTTTACAAAAACCTCTTCCCGGATGGAAAAGGCGTCTTTTACTGCTTCATCCGGCATCCGCGCCCATTTTATCGCATCCATCATCTCATCCTTTCGCTCCCCATCAGCGATTGCCTTCCTTCGCTTTTTTCTCTTCATACATTCTCCGGTCTGCCATGGTCAGCAACTTTTCCACATCACGGCTATCACCGGGGAAGGCGCTGTACCCGGCGCTGACCCCGCGGAAATGAAAGCCGCTATCCGATTCTTCCCATTTCTGTTTCCGGACCTGCTCCAGAAAGCGCTCGATTTTTCCGCCGGTGAAAAGACAAACAAATTCATCACCAGAAATCCGGTACAAAGTCCCGTTATGGTGTAGAATATCCTGGACGTTTTTGGAAAACCGTATCAGATACTCGTCCCCTACCAAATGTCCAAACTGGTCGTTAACGCCTTTAAAGTAATCCAAATCCATAAAAATAACGAAAAAAGGGCGGTCCAGCCCAATGAGCTTTTCCATATCGGTACGCAGGCTCTCCCGGTTTTTGAGGCCGGTCAGCCCGTCCACATAAACGATCCGTTCCAGCTTATCAATATCCCCAAAGTTCTTGACAACCATATCGAGCAGCAGATAGCTGAGTACCGCGTCGAACACCAGCGCTATTAAGCTCAAGCCGGACAGCAGGTAGCTGTCCCGATAGATATAGGAATTGTGAATGAAGCAAAAGGTGCTGAACCACGCGATGCTCAGCAGCCACAAATATTTGCCGGTCTGTTTAGGAATGGTGTTTAAAAGGAATACCAACTTGCTTTTCACAAAATTCCTGAAAATTTTGATGGTGCAGATATAAAACAGCGTCTGGGCACAAAAAACAGTCTCAGTAAAGGGAAACTGATTAAACCCATACCCCAGCTGTGTGGAAAAGGAAATGGCAAACATGGTGTATATCCAGGAAGAGCACATAATGGACAAAAGCTTATCCATTTTAACGTCGTAAAGCCAGTACAAAGGCAGAATGTACAGAAACCCTCCCATAGCGGCCGCCCCACTTCCAAAATTAGGCATGAGAAAATAGCCTGCGGTGAACAAGACCAGGGTAAAGGCTGCAATCACAGATATCGTCTTCAGCAGGGAATACCTGGGTTTGGCACAGTAATGCATTGTACTACAATTGACCAAAAGCATTTCCAATATGATGCAGAAATTCAAAACGTCTGTCATTGCAAGCTCCTTCCACAATGATGGGATTTTTTGAAACAGAAAGAATTTCCGCAAAGATTTGTGGCATATTCTCTTTGGAATGGCCATTGTCCCCAAGCGGGCAGTGCAAAAGTGTTTCTATAGATATTATAATATGTTTTGCTCCCCATGGCAACGGATTATCTTTTCTAAAAAAATAAAAAACTGCCGCAAGGGATATCTGCGGCAGTTTTCTTAAAAATCAATTGATAAAATATGGGGATTATCCTTAAACAGGCCCAATAATTCAGCCGCTTCATACTCCTTGGGAAATTTGGCGTAAATTTTCGCGTCGATTCCCTTCCCCGGCGTTTTCTTGACCTTGATATTGAGAATCTCGATTTGGTTTTCCGACAGGGCGCTTTGCAGATAGTCGATAGCCTCGGAGCTGTCGTCCAACGATACATTGAACTGCTCCGCCACCGGCATTTTTTTGCGGAACCATTTGCGATGCAAAACGATTTGGGTGAGAATAATCATCAATGCCGCGGCGATACCGACCACGTACATGCCCGAGCCAACCGCCATGCCGACGCCCGCCGTCGCCCAGATTCCCGCAGCAGTAGTCAGTCCACTGACGCTCTGCCGCCGCACAAAGATCATGCCCGCGCCGAGAAAACCGACGCCTGAAACAATCTGTGCCGCCACACGGGAAGGATCCAGCTTGCTCAGCTCCGGAAGCTGTCCGATCAGGTCGAAAAAGCCGTATTTGGACACCAGCATCATCAGAGCCGCGCCCAAGGAAACGATCAGGTGGGTGCGGATTCCCGCCTCCTTAAGGCGGTTTTTCCGCTCATAGCCGATACCGGCGCCGCAGGCAGCGGCCAGCAGCATCCGCAGGATGTATTCCCCTTGGGTGAGTAAAAATTCTTGCATAGTTATGCCCATTCCTTTCTTGGGAATTGTGCCGGTTTTTCGGCCAAACCAAAAAATGAGGGGCCCTGAATTTTTTGGTTCTACGAAATATGGGACGGTATCGATGTCTCATAAGGCACAAAAGCCAGCTAACATCAAGCAATGCTTGATTTCTTTCAAACTGGTCCCTCGTTTCTTAATATGCACCGTTTGGAACCCTTTGAAAAAAGACAGGGAGCGGGGAAAACCGGGCGCACTTTAAGTGCGTCCCCAGCCGTTCTCACCATCTCCCTGACTGTAACGAAATCGTATTCGTTTTCACTGGCTCCGTCCCGTTTCAGCAGGCCGACGGAGTTTGGAAGGCTGGATGAAACCCCAAAAGGCATCGCTGCTACATGGGACCCTTTCCGGCAAGCAGCAAGACTTTACACAGATTTTACACAGCCTTTACATAAATGGTATCATACCACTTCCGGGCATTCGTTGTCAAGTTCCGTCTCTCCATGAAAGGAAGGAAGCTCCCGGTCGGCCAGCCGCTCCATCTCGCAGTAAACCCGTTCCCGCAAATTTTTCACCGTCGCATGGACGTCCAGAACCTCTTGTTCTTCATTTGGCTCCATTATCCTCCGGAGATAAACCGGTTCCCCCACGTTGAGGACCAGGCAGGGCTTTTGTTTGAACAGCCGGAAAATTCCCCGAGGCTTCTCCTGGGTGATATAGCAGGGCAGCACCGGCACATCGGCCCGTACCGCCGTTTTGAATGCGCCGTCCTTAAAAGGACGCAGATGGCCGCAGTAAAGTTTCAGCTCCCCTTCCGGGTAGATGATGAGAAGCTTTCCCTTCTGAGCCGCATCGGCGGCGTCTTCCATAAACCGGCGCAGCGCGCTGATCTTTTGTGGAATGGCCACGCCGCCCATCCACTTAATCAGGTATTTGACCACCGGTATCTGCAAATTCCGCTCCAAAGTGCAGAATACAGGCCGCCGCGGCGCACAGAGGATCCCCAGAAAGCTGCAATCCAGATAATGGATGTGGTTGCAGGCGATGACAGCCCCAGTGTCCGCGATGTTTCTCAGATGGTCCCATCCCCGTATCCGAAATCCCAAAAACAGCACGTCTACAACAGTGAGGATGGGAATAGCGATGAGGTAATGCAGCAGGGCGGTTAAAACGCGGTATAGGAGACTTTTCTTCCTTAAAATGCTGTTCATAGGTTAATACCCGGAGACACGATGTTTTTCCCGATGATCGTGGATGACTTCCCCGAACATCTCTTCCGCCTTTTTCACCGAAGCAGATATCCGATAGGAATCTCCCTGTTTCGCGTATTCCTGTTCCATTCTGGCCTTCTCTTCGGGATGGCTGAGCCAGTAGTCGATTTTCTCTGCCAAATCGTTGGCGTCGTCCGGGCGAAACAGGCTCCGCTCGTCTAAAGCAAACTGCACGGTAGCGGATCTGTCAGAATTGCAGATGACCGGCACCAATCCGCAGGAAAACGCCTCTAAGCAGGAGATGGCCTCAATTTCCACTACCGACGCGTGAACGTAAAGGTCGCAGCGGCGGATAAGGGCAATCAGCTCCTCCTTGGAATAGAATCCGAAGGTGGGCGGATGGGGAAGCTTTTTTCCCTGTTCGACGAGCTTTTCCTTGCAGGGGCCTTTTCCGGCAAAATGAAGCTGAATCCGGTCGGCGTATTTGGATTTCGCCACCGCGTCGATGAGGATCCGCTGACGCTTCTCCGGGGAAAGCCGCCCCACCATCAGGATGTGGATGAGGCCGTCGTCAAAGCTCTCCCGGGCTTCGCCGGGACAGAAATCCTCGTCGACCCCGTTGCTGATTACGTGGAGCTTTGCCGTATACCCGTTTTTCGCCAGTTGATTGGCGATGAAGTAGGACGGGCAGTGGATGTGGTCGAAATTCCGGTAAAACACCCGGTTAAAAAAGCGGTAGATGCCTTTTGCCAGCCAATCCGCATGGCTCAGATGGATGATGAAGGTAACGTTTTCCGGTTGGAGGTGAAATGCCCCACAGATGGGGATATCCATCTCTTTCGCCACCCTCAGCGCTTTGTGATCCATGGGAAGAGGCAGCAAAAAATGCACCACATCTGCCCCCTGAAAGGCCCGCTCAAAGGTGGTCACATCGGCTTTTGCAAAGGCAAAGCCCTGCTTGTGGGCAATTTTCGTCGCTACCGGAAGCTGCGCTTCACTGAGCGCGTAGGGGTTTTCCTCTTTGTCCCCAATGGCCACGGCCCGCACCTCATGCCCGTTTTCCCGAAGGCTCTGGGCAAATCGATAGGCAGTCATGGTGGTTCCATTCGTCAGGTTATCGAAAACGTCGACGACCAATACAATGGTCATAATGTTCCATTCCTTTCCAGCTTACGTCCAATCGCCGCCGTTTATGACAGCATTGTTTCTCTCAGGCTCATGAGCCGCTTTCAGAGACGGGAAATCTTTTTAGTGTAGTTTTTTTTTTGTCCAGCAGCACATCGTTTTCCGGCTGCCCGATGCCTTGTCTCCAGCAAAACAGCATTTCAATCGCCATGCCTTCCCGGCGACTGTGAACAAAATATTACCTGTTCATTGTAGCACGATTGAAAAAGAGAATCAATGCCCTATTTTCCTTTTACCCAGTGAATATTTACAAACTTTTCCCAATCCATCCTTTTACTTTTGACGAAAGAAGCGTTGACAGATTATCCTTCCTGTGGTAGACTAAAGAAAATTGAATAAACGATGAGTAAATTGAGTCGCGTTGGAATAAAAGTACCAGAGGGTGCTTTTATTTGGCGCGGCTTTTTTGCGTGCCTATGAGATTTTAAAGACGGCGCGCTTCGGTATTTCCTGCTATTAAGAAGGGTTGGCGAAATCATGATTTTTGACACAGCAGTCATCGGCGCCGGAGTGGTCGGCGCACTGATCGGCCGGGAGCTGACAAAGTACAAACTCTCGGTGTGTATCCTGGAAAAAGAGTGCGACGTGGCCATGGGAAGCTCCCGGGCCAACAGCGCCATCGTCCACGCGGGATTCGACGCAGAATCCGGTACGCTGAAGGCGAAATTAAACGTCCGCGGTTCCCAGATGATGGAGCAGGTGGCCAAGGATTTGGGCGTTTCCTATCGGAGAAACGGTTCCCTTGTCATCGGCTTTGACGAAGGGGATATGGACGTCATTCAAGCCCTCTATGAAAGAGGCGTGAAAAACGGCGTAGAGGGTCTCGAAATAATCGGGAAAGAACGGCTCAGGGAGCTGGAGCCCCATATGTCCGATAAGGCTGTAGGCGCCCTCCACGCCCCCACCGGCGCCATCATCTGCCCCTACGACCTGACTATCTCCGCCGTGGGCAACGCCATGGACAACGGCGCCAAACTGAAGCTTAACTTTAAAGCGGAAAAAATAGAGTGGACGGGAGAACACTTCCGCATTACTTCCGGAGACGACATAGTAGAAGCCCGGTATCTCATCGACGCGGCGGGGCTTTACGCCGATGAAGTTTCAAAGCTTGTCGGGGAAGAAAGCTTTTCCATCCGTCCCCGCCGGGGCGAATACCTGCTTCTGGACAAAGAGTGCGGCTATTTTTCCGACCACACCGTCTTCCGCACCCCCACCAAAATGGGCAAGGGCATCCTCATCACCCCCACGGTGGACGGAAACCTGCTTTTGGGCCCCACCTCGGAAAACATCGACGACAAAGAGGACGTAGAAGTCACCTCCGCCGGTATCCAAAAAATCATCAGCGATGCCCTGGGGGATATGCCGGAAGTACCTTACCGGAAAGTCATCACCTCCTTCTGCGGCCTGCGCGCCACCACCGAAGGCGGCGACTTTATCATCCGGCCCGCCAAGGGAAATCCCCACTTCATTCTAGCCGCTGGAATCGACTCTCCCGGCCTCAGCTCTGCCCCCGCCATTGCTGAGTATGTGGCAAAGCTCTTAAAGGATGCGGGGCTTTCGATGGAGCCAAACCCCCAATTCATCCCCCTGAGGGAATCCACTCACTGGTTTAGAAAGCTCTCAAATTCCGAGAAAAATAAAGTCATCGAAAACGACCCCAAGTTCGGGCGGGTCATCTGCCGCTGCGAAACCGTCACCGAAGGGGAAATTATCGACGCCATCCGCCGGAATCCGCAAGCCACCACCCTGGATGCGGTCAAACGCCGCACCCGAAGCGGCATGGGACGCTGCCAGGGCGGGTTCTGTTCCCCCTACATTGTGGAAATCCTCGCCCGGGAACTGAATATTCCCTTTGAAGAAGTTCTGAAATCCGGAAAAGGCTCCTACCTTAATGTAGGGAAAACCAAGTAAAGCGCATATAGAAGAAGGGATATGGATTTTGATGAAACAGATCGATCTTTTAATTGTAGGCGGTGGCCCTGCAGGGCTTGCGGCGGCGGTCAGCGCCTACGAACAGGGCATTAGGGATATTCTCATTCTGGATCGGGGCGACTGCCTGGGCGGCATTTTGCAGCAGTGCATCCACAACGGCTTCGGCCTCCACAAATTCAAAGAAGAGCTGACCGGCCCCGAATACTCTTACAAATATGAGCAGAAAATCGAAGAGCTGGGAATCCCCTACCGGCTGCACACCATGGTGGTGGACATTACAAAAGACCGGGTTGTCACCGCCATCAACGAGACTGACGGGGTCTTTCAGGTGAAGGCCAAGGCGGTGATTTTAGCCATGGGCTGCCGGGAACGAAGCCGCGGGGCCTTAAACATCGCCGGTACCCGTCCGGCAGGTATCTACACCGCCGGCACCGCCCAGCGCTACGTTAACATCAAGGGCTACCTGCCCGGCAAAAAAGTGGTGATTTTAGGTTCCGGCGACATCGGACTCATCATGGCCCGGCGGATGACCCTGGAAGGGGCCAAGGTGCAGGCGGTTTGCGAGCTGCTCCCCTATTCGGGCGGGCTCACCAGAAACATCGTCCAGTGCTTAAACGACTTTGATATTCCCTTGAAGCTCTCCCACACCATCACCGAGATTCACGGCAAGGACCGGGTCACCGGCGTCACCGTCTGCGCGGTAGACGAACGCCGCAATCCCATCCCGGAAACTGCCGAGTACATCGAATGCGACACGGTGCTGCTTTCCGTCGGCCTCATCCCGGAAAACGAGCTGAGCAAATCCGCCTCTGTCGCCCTCGACCCCGTCACCAGCGGCGCTGTGGTCAACGAGTTTAGGGAGACGAATATCCCCGGTATCTTCGCCTGCGGCAACGTTTTGCATGTTCACGATCTGGTGGACTATGTTTCCGAGGAGGCAGAGCTTGCCGGAATCGGGGCTGCCCGGTTTATCCAAAACGGGGAGAACGGCGAAAATACTTCTAAAATTCCGGTCAAAGCCGAAGGCGGCGTCCGTTACGTGGTCCCGCAGAAATTAAGCGGCAAAAATACGCCTGTAAAACTCTTTTTCCGTGTTGCAAACGTCTACAAAAACGCTATAATAGAAGTAAAAGACGGCGATACTGTTCTGCTTTCCCGCAAAAAACAAAAAGTCGCTCCCGGTGAGATGGAAAGCCTTATCCTGTCTCCTGAGCTTCTGCAAAAAATACAGAACGAAGTCACTGTGACCCTAGCGGAACAGGCATAAAGGAGTGTGACTCAAATGGAACAGAAAAAACTCACCTGCATCGTCTGCCCTATGGGATGCTCCCTGACCGTCACGCTGGAGGGCGGCAAAGTACAGTCGGTTTCCGGAAACACCTGTCCCCGGGGCGCAAAATACGGCGAAGAAGAATGCACCCACCCCACCCGGACTTTGACCACCACCATGAAAGTGGAGGGCCGGGACATGGTGTCGGTGAAGTCCGCCGCTCCCCTGCCAAAAGAGCATTTATTTGACTATATGAAACTCATAAACGAGGTACCGTTAAAAGCTCCCGTCCATATCGGCGACGTGGTGCTCAGAGACATCGGCGGCACCGGCGTAGATATTGTCGCTACGAAATCAGTTTTGTGAAATCGAGTTTAAAAGCCAATCCTTTTGAGCATTCTGTCTCATTCGCCTATTGAAAAAGTTCCGGTTTGTATCCGGACCCCTTTGGCTCCAACCTTTTGCCTGCCCACTGAAAAAACATTGGGCTTTGGCTTTAAGGTTAGCATAAATCAAAATACGGCAGCAGCCGTACCCATTCAGAAAGGTCGTAGAGGAAATGACAAAAATCCACGCTCATCGTGGCGCCAGTGCAGAGCGCCCGGAAAACACCATGGCCGCTTTCCGGCGCGCCAAAGAAATGGGTGCCTATGGTATTGAAATGGACGTCCATCTGCTAAACGACGGCACCTTAGCCGTCCATCACGACACCGACCTGGGCCGCTGTGACAATGCGACCGGGCGCATCACCTCCTTTGATTACAACACCATCCGCAGCTTCAGCGTCGGAGAGAAATTTTCCCCTGAATACAAAGAAGAAAGGATTCCCTATTTCACCGAACTGCTGGAATTCCTTCAGAAAAATCCTATTTTTTTAAACTGTGAGATCAAAGCCCTGGAGGAAAATGTGGATCACATTGCCGTCCCGGTCCTGCAAATGCTGGAAGCATATCACATGTCTGATAAATGTATCATCTCCTGCTTCCACGCCAGTGTACTGGACGAGATCAAGGAAAAATTCCCCCAGTACAAAGTGGGCTGGCTCACCGACGGCAAGATGGAAAATCTTCAGTACTGTATCGACCATCATTTTGAGGCCGTTCACCCTTATTATGAGGAAATCACTCCCGAGTATGTCAAATATGCCCATGACCACAATGTAATGGTCAATGTCTGGACTGTAGACAACGAAAAAGATATTCAGCGGATGAAAGACTGCGGCGTCGACATCGTCATCTCCAACGACGTCGCCACCGCACAGAAAGTTCTGGGAAAATAAACGAAAGAAAGGTCATGCCATGCTCCATCTGGAAAAAAATCCGATTATTGCAGCAGTTCGCAACGAGGAAGAACTCCTGGAGGCAGTAAAGTCCCCTGTGGAAATTATTTTTCTGCTGCGTTCCAGCATTCTCACCTTAAAACAACAGATCGACCCGGTTCACGAGGCGAAAAAACTGATTTTCGTTCACGCCGACCTGGCGGAGGGAATTGGCAACGATCGGGAAGGAATCGGATATCTCAAAAGTCTGGGCGTCGATGGTATCATCAGTACCCGGACGGCTATGATCCGTTACGCGAAGGAATGGGAAATGGGAACGGTGCAGCGATTTTTCATCGTGGATTCCCATTCCATCGACACCGCTGTTGACACCATTCGCACTTCCCGTCCCGACATGATTGAAATTATGCCGGGCGTCCTCTGCAAAATTATCCAGAAGTTTCACAAAAATGTCCAGATGCCGGTAATTGCCGGGGGCCTCGTTGAGACGAAAAAGGAGGTCATGGAAGCCCTCGACGCAGGAGCTTCCGCGGTATCTACCGGATGCAAAACTCTCTGGTACGCTTGATGCTTCCTAACCTCCGTTTTCCCTCTGCTTTGGGCGGAACTCGGAGCTTCCGCGGTTTCCACCGGATGCAAAGCTCTCTGGTACGCTTGATGCCCCTGCCGGATAGCCGGTTATGAATATTCTAATTTGCCTTTTACTTGATCTCCTTACTATTTAGGCAAAAATACCGGAACGTCTCTCCACGTTCCGGTATTTTGCTGTTTTAAAAATGGAATCGGCTGACAAACTGGTCTTTTAAATCCTTCCGGGCGAAGATAAACATAGCCGCTACCGTCAGCAAAGCGTATAGGCCGGACAGCGCGCAGGCCCAAAAGGAAGTTGCCACCCGGCAGACAAACAGGACGATAGGAAGAAAACAAAGGAAAAGCATGGTGATGGTATATCCAATGTAAGCGTTCCAGAGCATCTTCTTGGAAAAGACGATGATGGTCATGAGCAGCGTGTGGGCAATGGCGATAAACGGCACCACAATGTTCACAGACCAGCGGTGGAACCCGGAAAACACATCGATGAGGACGGCCAGGGCGGAAAGGCCGATGGTTTGCAAAATGATCTTCCCTCCGCCGTGCATTTTGGAGAAAATGGTGTTTCCGATGGTGAGCCAGAGGTACATGGCACCTCCCACAACAAATATCGACCACAGATGAGTGTATTTCCCCCAGGTGAGAATATTGATAAACACGCTCACCGCCGATAGGAAGATAGCGAGAAACGCAACGATGCGGGGAAAAATCCGCTGCCGCACCGACAGTTTTTTGTAATCATAGGCGGGATAAGCCGGCGCTTCTCCCTTTACGGAAAATTTTTCGTGGCAGAAAGGGCACTCCTTCTGGAAATCCCGCAGATGCACATGGCAGTTGATGCACTCTTTCATTTTCCGAACCCCCAATCGTTGGAATAAATCTCCGGCTCAAGGCCGCTATCCTCGGCAATCAGCTTAAAAAAGCGGAAAATCATGTCCGATTCCCGGATCGTCCGGGCAAAGCTGATATTAAGCCGGTCCCCGAAGGTACACATCCCGCAGTTGACAGGGCTTTTCGCCGTGGGATATAAAATGACCGAGACCTCTTCGATCTCCCCCGCCATATCAGCCGGGAACCCGATATTCCCCAGGTTGGAAATCGTAATGGTTTTTAAGTTCTCCCCCTGGATGTTAAACGCCTGCTTCAAGACGATATTTTTGAGAAACAGCGGAACAAATTTGACCCCGTAATTTCGCTCCAGATGGACGTTGTCGGAGATGATTTCCTGAAGGGCCTCCTTGCTTGTTTTGGCCTTCATTTCTTTGGAAACCCGTTTTAAAAGCACATCGAAGCCGATCTCCGCGTCTACGGTGGCTCCAATATTGGCCACAGCAAAGAAATTGCGCAGCGTCTTGGACGGAAAAAGCTTTCTTAAATTGACTGGCACCGAAATAACCACCGGTTCTTTTTGAAGCCCATACTGCAGATAAGACAGATAGATGGCGTAAATGAGGCAGGCGGTCAGGTATTCAGTCAGAGTGGCGCCCTTGCTCTTGGCATGGCTGTTGAGGGCTTTCGCCGGAAACACCCCGTGAACGATGTTGTTTCCAAAGGGCTCCAGCGGCGTACCCACAATTCGAAAGGAAGGCTGTCTTTTCACCCTCACTTTTTTGACGGGTTTGTAGTACTTTCGGAAGCTGTCGTCCAGCTCGGACTGCTCCGGAACCTGCCCTGGCAGGAGTACTATCCCCTGGGGATCGATCTCCTTCCCTTTCAGACGGAAATATTGATACAGCAGTGTTTTGAGAAATTCAATGGCGCCTGTGCCATCGGTGAGGGCATGGAAAACTTCCAGCGAAATCTGCTGCTTATAGTAAAGGACACGCAGAAAATAGCCCCGGTTCTGCTTGGGAACCAGCGGTGAACAGGGGTAGTTCATTTCCTCCGCAATGAGGATGGGACTTTCGTTTTTATCAAAAAAGTTCCAGAATACGCCCCGCCGCAGCTTGACCGCCAGCAGAGGATAGCGCTTTAAGGCCATTTCCGCCGCTGATTGCAGCCGTTCGGGGTCAACGTTTTCCTTTAAACGCACCGCGACCCGGTAGACGGAGGTGTTTGATTTCTTTGTCACCGCCGGAAAAATCTTGGCGGCGTTGTCAAGGCGATACCAGTTATCCATATATCTGCTCCTATCCGGATATAGCCGGATTTTATGTAATTTGAAATATGCCGTTTTTCCGGCAAAGGGTTTATCTTTACCCATCATAACACATTGGAAGGGAAGATTGTAGGAAAATCTGTAAATTTTCCATTTGGCTCTAATCAAAAAGGTCAAAAAATGAGCAAAATGAAGTCAAAAAATTCACTTGTCATTTGAAGAAAAGTGCGGTAAAATAGCGAAAGAACAGTGAAAAAGGCAGGATATCATGAAAAAGACTTACGGAATTGTCATTGTCGGCTGTGGCCACATTGGCTTGGAGCATCTGGAAGCGGTCTATTACCGCGACGACGTCAAACTCATCGGTACTGTGGATATAAAGGAAGAAAGCGCCCGGTTTGCGGCAAAAAAGTTCGGCGCGCAGTCCTTTGGCACCGATTATAAGGAATATCTCAAACGGGACGACGTGGACATCGTCCTGATTGCCACCTACGCCAAAACCCATCTGCAAATCCTAAAAGACTGCCTCCAGGCGGGAAAACACGTCCTCTGCGAAAAGCCCATCGCCACCAACTTATCGGACGGCAAGGCGTTTTACGAAGCGGCGAAGGCTTCCGGCTGCAAGGTGCTCATCGCCCATGTTCTGCGCCATAATGCCACCTACCAAAAAGCGGCGGAGCTGATAAAAAGCGGGCTCATCGGCGATGTAAGGCTCATCCGCATGGTGCAAAACCACCACGTCATGGATAAAAACCGGTACGCCGCCCTGCTGCGGGACTGCCCGCCTATCATCGACTGCGCCGTCCATTACGTAGACGTCATCCGCTGGTTTACCGGGCTCGAGATCTGCTCGGTAGGCGGAGTCGGCGCCCGCATCGGCGATATCGCGCCGGAAAGCTCCTATAATTACGGCATGATGACGATGACGCTCTCAAACGGAGGGGTCGCCTATTATGAAGCCGGCTGGAGCAACACAAACGCCTCCCAGAACTTAAAGGAGTTTATCGGCGACAAGGGAAGGCTTCGTATCACTTTGCAAGCAAACCGCATGTCCGACCAGGAAGAAGGCGACAGCATCGAGTGGTACGACGCCAAAAGCAAAGGCTACAACATCATCAACAGCCCCAGTATCTATAAAAATATGTACGGCCAGTTGGAATGCCTCATCCAAATGATTGAAGGAAAGCCCGGCGCACCGACTATCGAGGACGCCTATAAAGCCTTCTGCATCACTATTTTAGGCGACCGGGCCATCCGGGAACACAGGGTGATTCCGGTAACGGAAGAAGAACTGTACCGGTAACATACAAAAAGCAGGGCAAAATTGCCCTGCTTTCCTTTTTACAAAAAACTCCGTTACCGGAAATAAATGCGTTTGACGCTGAGGGGTTTCCCCATCGGTAATCCCGACATAAGCTCGCAGTTTTCCCCGCATTCTTTTTCCCTGAGGCAGCGGTGTTCTTTGCTGCCGTCCTCTTTGTGCAGTACCTCAAAACCCACGTTTTCCCCGCGGTTTAAGCAGTACCGCACTTCGAAATTTTTGTAGCTGTACAATGAAAAATCCTCCTTTATCTTCATAGCGTGCTGTTTGTTTTTCTACTTTATTATACGCGGTTCAAAACGTAAATAATCGTCATTCCTGTCGAGACGCCCGCATATTTTCAGAATATTTTCCAATCCTTTCCTCATACACTGTAATACGCAAAATAAAATGCCCCAATTGGGATGACATTGCCGAAACAGGAGGAAACGGAAATGGAACTTGTACTGAAAAACTTAGTGGAATCGACTCTTTTGAAATTCAGAAAACCAGTCCGGGACGAAAAACAGCAGTTAAGCGACGACATCAAAGACGTCAAACTGAGGCTGGACGCCGCCAGAAGCCGATTTGAGTTTGCAAGCGACGACGCGGACATCGAGTCAAGCATCTACGAAATGGAGTCGCTGAGCGTCCAGTATAGGCATCTGCTTCGAAGAGCGCGGGAATTAAAACTCACCTGCGACCCCATCGAAAATTGGTGAAAAAAAGCTTGCAAACAGCGGGGAAAGCGGTATAATGATCTTGTACAAAGCGTCTTGGCGGCGCTTTGTATCCCGTTTTTGCAAAATTGCGGGAAGATTTTGCCGTAAACTTGAAAAGGGAGAAAGCTAATAAAAAAAGCGTCCTCTCAACACGCTCCCTTGAAAGGATGAGATTATGATAAAGCTCAACCGCTATATGCAGCAGTTGGTGGACGACATCGCAGCCCTTTGCTCCCCTGAGCAGATCTATCTGTTCAGCGTCAAGGTGAATATGGGCGGAGAGGTGACAAGCTTTAAGCTCTGCGTTATCGCCGACACCCAGAGCAAACCCCAGCTGGAGCAGAAAATCTATCTGAGCCTTGACTGTGAGCTGCCCTATGACGTGGTCATCTACACCTCCGACGAATGGAAGGCCTTTATGAAAAATCCTCTGTCCTTTGCCCATTCGATCATCGAGAAAGGATGGAAGGTCTATGACAAGGCGCCGCAGTAACCCGGAGGACAGCCGGCACTACAGCGACTGGGTCAACGCCGCCTACGACGACCTGCGGGCGGCAAAGCTTCTGCTGGACGACAACACCTTAAACAACTGTACCGCCTTCCACTGCCAGCAGTGCGCGGAAAAAGCCTTAAAAAGCTTTATCCTCTATAAAACCCACCAGACGGTAGACGGGCACAACCTGACCTGGCTCTGCCGCCGAGCCGCGGAGCTGGACGACAGCTTTAAGCAGTGGCTCCAAGAAAGCGCCACCCTAAACCGGTACTACATTGAAACCCGGTACCCCACCGATATTCCCACCGAAATTTCCGACGCCACCGTCTACAGGCTTTATAAGCTCACCGAGGAGATGTTTTATTACGTCACCGACGAAGTGGGGCTCACCGACCGGCTTGACGACCTGGACGCTTACTAAAATACATAAAAGGAAAACAATATGGACAACTTTACCTTAACCCGATGGGACAAAACCGATTACGAGGCTCTGACCGCCCACCTTTTGTCGAGGAAAGACCCGGCCTACAAGGATTTTCATCAAAAGCTCATCCCCGGAGTGGAAAATTTTATCGGCGTCCGCACGCCTGCTGTCAAGGCGCTGGCCAAAGAGATCGCCAAAGGCGACGCGGAAAGCTTTTTGCAGGTGAGCCGCAGCGATTACTATGAACAGGCCATGCTGGAAGGGCTCGTCATCGGCGCGGCCAAATGCAGCTTTGACGTTTTCTGGGAGCGGGTATTCGCCTTTGTCCCGAAAATCGACAATTGGGCCGTCAACGACAGCTTTTGCGCCGCCGCCAAAATGGTGGGAAAACACCTGCCGGAAAGCCTCCCCCAGGTGGACAAGCTGCTTTGCAGCGACAACCCCTGGCAGGTCCGGGCGGGGCTCATCCTGCT
>CABUOE010000025.1 GCA_902493155.1 uncultured Eubacteriales bacterium | reverse complement strand
ATTCTCACTCTTATTATTTTATCTCCGCAATGGCGTTCTGTCAAGAACTTTATCATAGCAAAGCAAAATTTCTCAAACTCTTTTTTATAACCAACAATTTGTATCCTTTTTCAAGGGAGAGAAAAAACCGCCGGATTCTTCCGGCGGTCCGCTATTTGGGGAGATTCACCTTCTGGACATCGTTATCTATAGCAAAATTCTTAAAGTTATAGCAAAAAAGCGCCTGCTGATAGTCATCCAAATCGATCCAGTTTTCGAAAGACCTCGTAAGATACCGCAAATCAACCAGCGTGATTTTGCTGTAATGAAGCGCCAAAAACGGCACCAAGGAATGGCTGTAGGAATCCTTGAAGATCAGCAGATTGCTGTCGGTGGCTGCGTCGGTGTGGATGGTTACAATGGGCTGATTCTGCCCTAAAAACACCGAGTACTGATCCTTCTTTCCCAAATAATCCCGAAAATAAATATCATCGGTCTCATTCCACTCTTTCCCGTCAAAAATATCCACTTTACTGATATGAGAACTGTTTCCATAGGTGTACAGATCGATGGTGTCTGACTCCACTCGGTCGTAGATGATTTTGCTGTAAAGAGATCCGCGGAATTGATGGCTGGCGTGCTCCACATTAAAGCGTTCCACCGCTACCGGCGTATACCCCAGCTGCTTCGACGCCGCACTATACCCCAGATAAGCGCCAAAGGAAGTCCAGTGGTGGTCAGAACGGTAAAAGGTCAACTTTTGGGCATTGGACATCAACGACGAATAGGCGTCAATGGTAGAAATGTTCTTCACCTGCCCGTAAATCCCGTCGATCTGTTCTTTTTGGGCGATACCTGGCGCCCCCTTGGGAAGCATATCCTTATATACTTCCGCAGCGGTGGGAATCAGCATCAACGAAGTGGAACCGCTGAACCGTTTGGCAAAGGCGTTCATTTCCTTGACGGACTTACGAATGTTCTCTTGGTCGATTTCATCCGTCTTTTCAATCAGCCGATCTTTTAAAATGTAAACGCCGTTTATTTCTTTTCTCCCGGAAAGGTGCTCCAGCTGGGTTTTCATCCCGATCCAGGACGTCCTCAGGGGAAAATGATCCGCCGCGTATTCGTCGAATCCGTCCATAAACTCCTTGCCGGCGATGGTTTTCAGCGACAGTTTTGGAAAATCCGCCAAATACCGATTCTCCTCTTGGGAAAACTCCTGTTTCGGCAGCAAAAAAATCAGCAGCGGCATGAGGGCCAGCAGGAAAAAAAATAAGATGATGGTTATCTTTTGATATTTCATCCCGAAGCCCCCTTAAAACCGAAAATACAAAAATGGATTGTAGGTCGCGTCGACCAGATAGGCAGTGCAGACCACCATCAGCAGAACCACCGAAACGGGGAGTATCACCTGCGTCCCCTTGGGCCAACGATTGGCAAACCGATTGTAAATCTTTTTGCCCCAACTTCCAGAAGCAAAGATGCAGATGAGGAACAAAAGAAAATAGGAGCTCAAAAGATAAATCGTCCGGCTGTCGGCAAAACCCGCTCCTCCAAACATGGCTTTCAGGTATCTTCCCGCATCTCCCAAAGTGTCCATCTCAAACAGCACCCAGCCAAACACCACCAGTACAAAAGTGTAGGCCTGCCGCACAAAAGACGGAAGCTTGTTCAGCAACTTTCCGTACACGAATTTCTCCAGCACGAGAATTACCCCGAAATACAGCCCCCAAAAGACAAAGTTCCAACTGGCCCCGTGCCAGAAGCCGGTCAGCGCCCAGACGATCAGCAAATTGCAGATCGTTTTTGCAGTTCCATGCCGGTTTCCTCCTAAGGGAATATAGAGATATTCCTTAAACCAGGTGCTCAAGGTAATGTGCCACCTGCGCCAAAAATCGGTAATAGACTTAGCGGTATAGGGCAGGTTGAAGTTCTGCGGAAAATGAAATCCCAGCATTTTGCCCATGCCGCAGGCCATGTCCGAATACCCGGAAAAATCGAAGTAGATCTGAAAGGTGAACGCCAAAATCCCCAGCCATGCCGTGGCAGCGGGGATGGAGCCCAAGGGCATCTCCTTTACCTGAGTCCACAAAAGCCCGATATTATTGGCCAGCAAAAGTTTTTTTGCCAATCCCCTTGTAAACACCCCTATACCATCCGCTGTTTCTTCCACCGTAATGGTCCGGCACTCCAGTTCCTTCGCCACATCCTGATATCGCACGATGGGTCCAGCCACAATTTGCGGAAACATGGTGACATAAGCCCCGAAGTTAACAAAATTTTTCTGCACCCTGATTTTCCGCCGGTACAGATCGATGGTATAAGACATACTCTGGAAGGTATAGAAGGAAATCCCTATGGGCAGGGGGAGCTGTGGATCCGGTATCCTGCTGTGAAACAGGGCGTTTAGATTTCCGATAAAAAACGAACTGTATTTAAAAATCGCCAGCAGCCCCAAATTTATGGCAACCGAGCAAATCAAAAGAATCCTTCTCTTTTTTTCGTCATCGTCCCAACAGTCCATCAGCCGCCCCGCCGTATAGTCGATCAGGGTGGACAAAATCATGATAAAAACGTAAAGCGGTTCTCCCCAGGCGTAAAAAATCAGCCCGGATACAAACAGCACCCAGTTTTTCCATTTTGCGGGAACCAAATAATATACTAAAAGTGTAATTGGCAGAAATATATACAAAAAAGTGATACTGGAAAAGACCACCCGGATTCCCTCCCCTATGATTGCTCTAATGTTTTGAGCATCTCCAGAAATTCTTCCTTGGCAAACAGAGTGTTTAATACCGGAAGCAGCGCTTTGGTGCTCATCCGCTCCGGAAAATTCAGTTTCTTTAAAAGTGCCTGCCGCTTGGCAAGAGCTCCGTCGGTTCCGGACAGGCCCCACAGAAATAAATCCGCCTTGGTGATTTCCTCCCGGCGGCTATCTGCCTTTTCCGCAGTCAATCCCGCCTTTTCGAAACACTGCTGAAGGGTTTTAAGGTCGATTCCCTCCACCCCCAGCTTCCCCTCCTTGGAAGGTGCTGCCTTGCGTCTCTCTTTGCCGTAAACGTCTGGAATATAGACGTGGATGAGTTCTCCCTCCGGAATAGCGGAACGGATATAATTTCGAATCTTAAATCCCGCTGCGTCGGAATCGGTAAGGATAATGAGCCCCGTTTTTTTCGCCAATACCCGGAGCATCTCCAGCTTGTCTTTATCTTTAAAAATTGTAAAGCCGTTTGTCTCGATAATCGTCCCGTCAATCAATGCAGAAAGCTTAATTTTATCGTACTTTCCTTCGACAATCACCGGCTGTTTGCATGTAATCAATCTGTTCCCGCCTTTTTGTTACGCCCGCTCCACGTTTATCGCCTGTAAAATAGAGGAGAGGACTTTTTCTACGGCAATGCGCCCGTCCGCCCGGCTGGTTTTGAGCCCGATGTCCGCCTCCGCCAAAATTTCCAGACAGCTTCGAAGCGTTTTCACCGAATACCGGGGCACGTCCCGAAACGCGTTGCGTATCCGAAACTCTTTCCCCTTGTAGGGAAACGCCGCACAGACGTCCTGCACTGATTTAGAGGCAAGAGTCGCGACTTTCGCCCGGTACAAGTCGATAAAGGTCATGTTGAGCACCGCTAAAATCGCCAGCGGCTCCTGGCGGCATAAAAACAGCTCGTCCAAAATGGCGAAGGCCCGGTTGAAGTTATTCTGCATCATCGCCTTAGATAAATCAAACACCGACGCCTCCAAGCTGACGCCTGCAACCGTCTCAATGTCTTTTTTGGTGATTTCCGCCTCAGGCCGGTAAGCTGTCAGCTTGTCGATTTCCACCGTCAGTTGTTCCAAGGAATTGCCGCACCGCTCGCTGAGGTAATTTGCCGCCGGCGTCTCGATGGTGCAGCCCGCTTTTGCCACCCGCTGCTTGATAATTTTTATGAGTTCGCTCCCCGTCTTGGGGGAAAAGTCCACTGTCACGCCGCTTTTGGCCGCCGCCTCCCCCAACTTGCGCACCTTGGCGCTCTTTTTGGGATTCAGATCGTAGGCGTTGACAAAGATGATAAACACCGTTGTGGGATTGGGGTCTTCCACCATTTCCATCAGCGCGTCAAAATCCGCCTTGTTGAGCTTTTCGACGTTGGGATTTTTTAAAACTACGCATTTGCGCTGGGCCATCAGCGGGATCGCCTCCGCTTCCACCCGAAGGGAAACCATATCCAAAGCAGCCCCGTCAAACTGCTGAAGATTGAAGCTTTCAGTACCTTTGGGGACTGCCTTGTCGATTAGCCTCTTCAGATACCCTTCCGATAAAAAAGTTTCCTTCCCATAGAGGAAGTACACCGGCGCGATTTGATTTTCGCGGATGCTTTTTCCCAGTTCAGTATCAGATAAAAACGGCATACTACTTCCCCCTCACGGTCATCATACCACCTTTGGCCACCCGGACGACGACGGTTTCGCCTCTATCGACAGATTCAAAATTGGTTTGTTCCAGCTTTTCGATGGCTTCTGCTGTTATTATATCATACTTTGGTTCTAATGTATCGCCTTTTTGCCCTCTTTCCAAAAACCATTCCTTACCGTCCTGCAAAACGCCAAATGCGCCGTCCGCGTCGATAAAAAACTCCTGTCCGTTTCCGCTGAGAATCATGCGGGGCTCGTCCCCTTCCCCGATCTTCAGTGAAATGCCGTCCAGCACTTCCCAGTTGGAGGCCGACAGCGCGACAAATTCGCTGTCAGACAAATCATACGCGGCAGACAGATAGTTTCCTTCCCTCGGCGCCAAAATCGTCTCCGGCTCCGACAACTTTACCAGCCGGGAAACACCGCCCGCCTGCTGCGCTTTGTTTTTGGGCACCACCAGCATCTCAAACTTATAAACGCCGATAGACCGCATGTAATACACTGTTTTCTGCGCCACAGCACTGCCGCAGCCGATGACCAGCGCTTTTCCGTTTTGGGATACGACGATGCTGCCCACCTCTCCGCCTTTAAGAGCGGTGATTTGCAGTGTATCGTGATTGCTGATAAAATGTACCGTCATCCCGAATACCAAAAGTATCACGCTAATTCCCGCCGCCCATTTGCCATTTTTCCGAAGTTGTTTGGCAACAATCAAAATAAGAACTAGCAGACAGGTTCCCAAAATCCAGATAGCCACACAGGAAAGATTCAGAGGAAGGACGGCAAACGACGCTTTTCCCAGCATTTCAGTAAAAGAAGCCATCGCCTTCAACAAAACGCCGCTCATCTGCCCGGTAAGCGCGCCCGCCACCCCGCCCGCGATAGCGGAAACCGCACCCAAAATCATTACACACGGCACCATGGGCAAAACCAGGAGGTTTGCAATGGGCGACAGCAGAGAAGTATACCCGTTAAACAGCATCATAATTGGAATCAGAAAAACCGCCACCGCGCTTGACGAACAGAGGATGGACACAAAATACTGGATCAGTCCGTTTTGGATGGAAAATTTTTGGAACACCGCCCTGGTCCAACAGGGGGACACCGCGCAGAGCGCGCAAACCGACACCACAGACATCAAAAATCCTCCGTGATAGACGATGGAGGGATCTAACGCACAGAAAAACAAAACCACTCCGCCCAAAGTGTTGACGGGGCTGTAATCTCGGACGATGTGCCTGGTGAGCATCAAAGTTGCCGCCATTACAAGGGCCCGCACCGCCGACGGCTTGCCGCCTGTCAGGGTGACAAAGAAAATCATCGCCGCAAGACCCATAATATCTGGAAAAATCCGCTTTCCAAAAACAAGTTGGAACACCCCGGTAATCAATCCGCCAATCAAGGTAATATGTAGACCGGAAACGCAGAGAATATGGGAAATTCCCGTCAGATGAAAGCTGTCGTAGAGTCCTGCGTCCATTTCGCTGGAATCTCCCAGCAGCATGGCGATAAGAATGGTGTCGTAGGGAGATGGAACTGCCCGTTTGAGATTCACCTTCAGACGAAACACCAGATCCTCCATCCACTGATCGGCAGAAGACGCCGATGTAAGAAGCGTTTGAGACCCCGCCTGAATCCATCCCGTTACCTGTGCCCCCTTTCCCAATTGGGACCGGGTGGGTACATTGCGAAATCCTGTCACATTGCAAGCGATTCGCTCACCCACATGAAACTCGGAATCAGCGGTCCCGTAGAGCAAAATCCGCATCTTTTGGGATATCCCCGACACCCCGATTTTTTCGGTTATTACAAGATAACTCCGGGTCTGCCCATTGCTGGAAAAGGCCTCCTCTACCGTTCCCTTCACCTCAATGGAAGACATCGGAAATTTCGCCGATTCTTGTGCCCAATAAAACCGCTGGGCCGTATTGACCACCGCGCCTAACAGCACCATAAAAAACGCAATGCACAAAATACCCCTGCTCAGACTAAATCCCCATAGCAAACAGAAAATAAGATAACTAACAAAAATTACTCCCGCCAGTATGATGGCAAAGGCAGTGTATCCAAAAGGTAGAAGGGACATGAAAAGCAGCGCGCCGCCAAAACTGAAACCAACTACCGCCACCGGCTGGTAAATCTTTATATGGGTCCCTCCTTTCCCCATAATTTGACAAAATCAATTTTATTATACCGAAACCGCAACAGAAAGAAAAGAGGGATAAAAATAAAAATTCATTTGGATAAATAAAAGTGGGATCGTTGCAAAATAAATGTATGATAGCAATTTGCACAATTGTAAACAAAAATGTAGGGGCCGACGCTCACTTCGGCCCGCCTTTCAGAGAACTGTTCTCTTAGAAGCAGGCTGATGTGGACATCAGCCCCTACAACTTTTTTTGCATTTTCTGGATAGGCTATTTTGCAACAGCCTCACCTTGGGATTTCATGATGCCGGCTCATTTTCGCCCTGAAGCCAGATTTTCTCGTTTTCATGCCTCTTGGGCCGCCCCATCAAATCGGATATGGCCTGCTTAATGTCTTTATGATGGTACAAAACATCATAAAGCTGCTCCACAATCGGCATCGAGACATGCTTTTCCCGAGCCAGCTCGTAGGCAGACTTGGTGGCGATACAACCTTCCACCGTCATTCCCACCCGCTCAATGGCCTCGTCAGGCGTCAGCCCCTGGCCGATGAGGATACCGGTGCGGTGGTTTCTCGAGTGCATACTGGTGCAGGTGACAATCAAATCCCCAATGCCGGCAAGACCGGAAAACGTCTCCACATCCGCCCCCATGGCGGTCCCGAGACGGGCGATTTCCGCGATGCCTCTTGTCATCAGCGCCGCCTTAGCGTTGTCGCCCAACTGTAAACCGTCGCAGATTCCGGCGCAGACCGCGATAATATTTTTAAGAGCCCCTCCCAGTTCTACGCCGATGACGTCGTCGCTGACGTAGATGCGAAGCGTCTTGTTGCTGAGAGTGTCCTGAATATACTCGGCGCTCTCCCGACACTTGGACGCCGCCACAATGGTGGTGGGCACCCCGCGGGCGATTTCCTCCGCGTGGGACGGACCCGATAAAATAACGATGGGGTGGTCGGGAATCTCCTCCTCGATGACTTGGGACAGTCGCTTGAGGGTACCGCTTTCCAGCCCTTTCGCCACGCTGGCCACCACAGTTTTCTCGCCCAAAATCCCATGGGCATCCCTAGCCGTCTCTCGAATGGCGAAGGACGGCACCGCCAAAATCACCACGTCAGCCTCTTTCCCCTCTTCCAAATCACTGGTCAGATGGATTCCGCTGTGGACAGCCACCCCGGGCAGTAGCTTTTTGTGCTCGCCCCAGCTACGGATCTGTTGGATTTCCTCCGGAAATTTCCCCCATAACGTCACTTCATGTCCAAACCGGTGACACATGACCGCTAAAGCGACACCGAAACCGCCGGTTCCCATAATGGTTATCTTCGCCATACTTTCCTCCCGCCGCTCACTGCGGCTTTCCTTCCAAAAAAGATAAAGATGCGGCAGGTAAAATTCCCACCGCACTTACTATTCTTATTTTTTCTTTCCAAATTTGTTTTCAGTGCCGTTTAACAGCCGCTTGATGTTGGAGCGATGCATAAAAATAACGATTCCGCCAATGAGCAATGCCGACAGGGTATCGAACCAAACTACATCAGAATGTACGATCAGCCCGTGTATGAGCGTTGCAATAGGAAACGCTACCGCAGCACTAATGGAGGCCAGCGAAACGATCTTGCTAATAGCCACCACAATGCCGAACACCGCCAAAATCACGAAAAAGACGATAGGGTCAAGAATCAGAATGATACCCGCCGACACCAAAATCCCCTTGCCGCCCTTAAAGCCGTAAAACACCGGGAAACAATGCCCCAAAAGTGCCAAAAGCGCCATCAGGTAATCGGCGTAAAACACCTCAGTTGCCCCACCGACAAATTGGATAATCAAATGCCCCAGCAACACGGCGATAATCCCTTTACAGAAGTCGCCCACAGTAGTAATCACAGCGGGCAGTTTGCCAAAAGTCCGCAGCACGTTGGTCATGCCGGCGTTGCCGCTGCCGTAGTCCCGGATATCCTTTTGGGCAAACAGCTTGGATACGATAATGGCGAAGTTGATGCTGCCGATAAGATAGGCCAGCACTCCCGCCAGAACAACCGACAGTATCAGCCGAAAAAGCTCCATAACGACGATCCTTTCTGTCTCATACTCTCCAATTTAGGTATCGTTTCTGTCCCGTTCACGCACAATGAAACGGACAGGTGTCCCCTGCAAATCAAAGGTCTCCCGGATCTGGTTTTCCAGATACCGCTGATAGGAAAAGTGGAAAAGTTCCTTCCGGTTGACAAAAGCCACAAATGTGGGCGGTTTGGTAGACGCCTGGGTAATGTAGTAAATCTTTAGACGCCTGCCCTTATCCGACGGAGGCTGTACCCGCGCCGTGGCGTAGGACAACAGGTCGTTTAAGGAACCGGTGGTCACCCGGATGGCGTTTTTCTCCGCCACTTCCTTTATCATCTCATACAGTTTATTCACCCTTTGTCCCGTCAATGCGGAAATAAACAAAAACGGTACATAGGACATAAAGCTAAAGTCCACCTTGAGTTTATCGGTAAACTCTTTCATCGTCTTGTCAGTCTTATCCTCGACTGCATCCCATTTGTTGACGGCGACAATACAGCCCTTGCCCTGCTCGTGGGCGTAGCCTGCAACCTTGCTGTCCTGCTCGGTAAAGCCCACCGTTGCATCGATGACGATGACGCAGACGTCGGCCCTGTCCACCGCCATATAGGCGCGGAGCACGCTGTACCGCTCGATATTCTCCAAAACCTTGGATTTTCTCCGGATTCCCGCCGTGTCGATAAAGACGAATTTGCCGCTTTCGTTTTCCACCACTGTGTCCACTGCATCCCGGGTGGTACCGGCGATATTGGATACAATGACCCGCTCTTCTCCTGCCATCTTGTTGATGAGAGAAGATTTTCCAACATTGGGTTTGCCGATGACCGCCACCTTAATGACGTCGTCTCCGTATTCCTCTCCCTCACCCTCCGGCAGGTGCTTTAACACTTCGTCCAGCAGGTCTCCGGTGCCATGTCCGTGGGTGGAGGAGACTGGAATCGGGTCTCCCAGCCCCAAATTGTAAAACTCATAGACCTCCGGCGGCGTTTCGCCGATGCTGTCCACCTTGTTGACGCAGAGAACGATGGGTTTTCCGCTTTTTAGCAGCATCGCCGCCACTTCCTGATCAGTGGCCGTCACGCCGGAACGCACGTCGGTCACCAGAATAATGACGCTTGCGCTCTCGATGGCCACCTCCGCCTGCCGCCGCATCTGGGACAGGATGACATCCTCGGAATAGGGTTCAATTCCCCCAGTATCCACCAGCATAAATTCGTGGTTCAGCCATTCGCATTCGGCGTAAATCCGGTCCCTGGTCACGCCGGGCGTATCTTCCACAATGGAGAGCCGCTGGCCGATCAGTTTGTTAAACAGGGTAGATTTTCCCACGTTGGGCCGCCCTACAATGGCGACAATTGGTTTTGACATACTAAAATTCCGTATCCTTTCCACGGGGGCGCCTGCAAAACGCCCTTCCTTACTTCTCCCTAATATTCTTTCCCCAGGAGATTTCTCAGCACCTGGTAGCCGTCAGCCTCTACCGGAACAAGCGGCTTCCCTAACGCTTCTTGAGCCTCCTCAAGGGAAATATCGTCGAGGAACAAATCCCCCTGATAACGGAGCATCTCGGTGGGGATCAGTATTTTGTCCCCAATGGCCTCATCCTTTACCTGTTGGATCAAATCTTTCCCGGTAATCAGCCCTGCAACAGTAATCCCTTCTCCAAAAAAGTAATTTTTAACAGTGACTACCTTACAATTTAGATTATGCCATTTTTTCCGGGCCTCGTCAACCAATTTCTGGATAAAGGGCGCTGCGGCCACGCCGGTGGCCACCGTCAGGTTCCGTTCTTCCTCGTCGGCTTCAAATTCCTCCATAGCTTCCATGAACTGCTGCCGCTGAAGGGCGATGACGCCGACACCGTTTTCCAGCTGATTAAAATCACCGTAAAACGCCGCATCGGGAATTGGCCGCTCCGCTTTGATGTAAAACTCGTCCGCCGCGTAAAAGAGCCGGTCACCGGTTTTTTCAAACTGTTCGTCGGCAAATTGATCGATGAGATCAATGGTCTTTCCCGCTTCTTCTTTGGTATAGGGTTGCAGGGGAAATAAACCCTCTCTAAATTTCGTCAGTCCCACTGGCACACAGGACACTGTCAGGAGACTGTCTCCCAGCGTCTTTAGGTCGTTGAGACTCCGGACTAGCTCCGGCCCGTCATTGAGGCCGGGACAGAGCACCAACTGGGTATTGAGAGAAATCCCCGCCTCAGCGAACCTCCAAAGGGTTTTGAGCGCATCCCCGGCGAACCGGTTGTGCATCATCTTGCAGCGCAGCTCCGGATTGGTGGTGTGAACCGAAACGTTGATGGGAGAAATCTTCATTTTGATGGTCCGCTCAATGTCGTGCTCCGACAAATTGGTCAGGGTGATGTAATTTCCATAGAGAAAGGACATTCTCGCGTCGTCGTCTTTGAAATAAAGAGTTTCCCGCATACCAGGGGGCATCTGATCGATAAAGCAGAAAACACATTGGTTGCGGCAGGAACGCTGCTTGTCCATCAAATAAGTATCGAATAAAAGCCCCAAGTCGTCGTACTCGTCCTTTTTCCGCACGACGACCGCTTTTTCCCTGCCGCCGCTGTCGAGTATCAGCTTGAGCTTTTTCTCCATCATGTAAAACCGGTAATCCAGTACGTCAATAATTTCATTTCCGTTGATGGAAACCAGCCGGTCTCCCGGATGAATGTCCGCCTTGGCAGCCGGACTGTGTTTTTCGATGCCTGAAATGACAACGCTCATATCATACCCTACCGTCCGCCCGAAGGCCAACGCATCCTTTCTCAATCTATTATTACTAACTTCTCCAAATATTCAGAAAAAAATCGCCCGATAAAGCGGAAGCTTATCGGGCAGCACGTTGTACTATTTAAATCGAATCCATCGACAGGTCAAAGCTTACGCTTCTTTTTTGATGACCTCTACGCCTTTGTAATAACCGCAGTTTCCGCAAACCTTATGCGGTGCTTTCAGTTCGCCGCACTGTGTGCATTTGGAGAAAGCAGGCATATCGAGCTTCCAAACGTTGGAACGTCTCTTGTCTCTTCTGGCTTTCGATACTTTTCTCTTTGGTACTGCCATGTTTAGCACCTCCTTAACATTGAGCAATCAGGAACCATGTAGTTCCTATTCCAGCAATTTCCCCAAGATCTCAAGCCTCGGGTCAATTGATTTTTTTTCGCATTCGCAGCTGTCAAAATTCAAATTTTTGCCGCACTGCCCACAGAGTCCCTTGCAATCTTCTCTGCAAAGCACCTTGCTGGGAAGTTCCAAGAATAGGTCGGCGCGTACCAGCTCGTCAAGATCCAGCTGGCTGTCCTCACAAACAACATACTCGTCATTGTCGGTATTGAGCTTTCTTACCAGTACATGCTGGAATGAAAAGTCATACCCTTGTTCGAATTCGCCCATACAGCGGTCGCAGTGAAGCTTCAGCACAAATTTCACACTGAAAACAAGCCTTACCACTTGGGCTTTGTTTTCAATTTGTCCAGAAACTTTCACCGGCGTCTGAAAGGGGTATTCCCCGTTATATTCCTCATCGGAAAAACAGAGGGACAAATCAAACGTTTTGCGTTCTCCGACAATGTCAAAGAGCTGCCTTAAATCCATTTTCATTTCGACACCTCATAATGCCACAACGATAATTATATTACATAACAAATCCATTTGTCAACCACCAAATGGGGTTTTTGCAAAGTTTTTGCAATTCTACCGAATCCCGGAGCAAGACGACTACCATCATAGCAAAGTTTCACAAAAAAGTAAAGGGAATTTTTCCACATTAAAAAATTGACGGAAATGCCGTAAAAATAGGAATGTGACAGTTTCCCATGTGGGAAATTCCGACAGTATTCGACGTCCATAGGTGGAAAAAAACTTTACTTCTCCACCATAATTCCCATGAAACCAAATAATTATTCCACCGTTTCCACATAGTTTTCAACATTCTGTAGAAAACAAATTGAATATTGCCTTCAAACAAATATTTGTTCTTTTCTCTTCTGGAAGATTAAAAAACGAATTTTTTCACAAAAATCGCTTCTTATGGATTTTAAAATATTTTTATATTCCGTAATAAAAATATTTTCTTTTCCTTCTTTTTTATACAACTTCCCAAAGTAAAAAAGGGCATTCCTTGTTCACTTTACTAATTTAAATAAGTAAATTCGCAAAAAAACGATTTCCGTCTTGACGAAAAGGCTGGATAAGCTTTATAATGATAGGTAATCTTTCGGGAAATCATCTGATTTTCTCCCGAAAAATGCTGAGTATACAAATATAAGGAGGTGTTTTAGACGTGATTAGCGTGAGTCAAGCAATCGTTACCTGTCTGGAGCGGGAGGGCGTAAAGGTCGTCTTTGGCTATCCAGGAGCTGCCATTTGCCCCTTTTACGACGCGCTCACCCAGTCGGACATCCGTCATATCCTTGTCCGTACCGAACAAAACGCAGGACACGCCGCCAACGGCTACGCTCGTATGACCGGTAAACCCGGTGTCTGCGTCGTCACTTCCGGCCCTGGCGCCACCAACCTGATTACAGGTATTTCGACGGCATATATGGACTCCATCCCCCTTGTCATCATCACCGGACAAGTTTCGTCCGAACTGTTGGGGCGGGATGTGTTTCAGGAAGTTGACATCACCGGCTCTGTCGAGCCGTTTATCAAACACAGCTACCTCGTCAAGGACCCTTCCCAGATTGGGCGTATTTTTAAAGAAGCGTTCTATATTGCGGGTACCGGCCGTCCCGGTCCTGTCCTTGTCGATATTCCCATGGACATCCAGAAGGCGATGATTGATTTTTCCTATCCAAAGGAAGTCCGCATCCGTTCCTATAAACCCAGCACCAAGGGCCATGTAGGACAGATCCGGAAAGCAGCAGAGGTTATCCGCAAGGCAAAGCGTCCCCTCATCTGCGCCGGCGGCGGCGTCTTCGGCGCTAAAGCGACGGATGAATTGCTCACTTTCTCCCAAAAGACCCGGCTGCCGTTGGTACATACCATGATGGGAATCAGTGCGGTTCCCGCCGACTACCCACTGGATTACGGCATGATCGGCATGCACGGCGTCAAGCCCGCCAACTATGCCATTAATCACGCCGACGTACTGATTTTGGTGGGTTCCCGAGTAGGAATCCGGACAGTATTTCCAGCAAAAAGACGGTCATCCACATCGATATTGACCCCGCCGAAATCGGCAAGAACGTGGAAGCAACCATTCCCGTGGTCGGCGACGTAAGGCTCATTCTCAAACAGCTGACCGACGAGATGAAGGAAACAGACTTTGGCCGCTGGATCGACGAATTAAACGAAGTCCAGGTCTCCACCCAATGTGACCTTTCCGACCGGCTAAATGCCGTCAATCCCAAACTCTTTGTCCACAAGCTATCAGAAAAGGTGGCTCAAAAAAGCGTGCTGGTGGCAGATGTAGGCCAAAATCAAATTTGGGCAGCCAATGGCTTTGCCTTTAAAGACGGCCGTTTTCTCACTTCCGGCGGCATGGGAACCATGGGATATTCCGTCCCGGCGGCCATGGGCGCTAAGCTCGCTTCTCCCGATCGGGAGGTCATCGCTATCTGCGGCGACGGCTCTTTCCAGATGTCGTCCATGGAGCTTGCTACCCTCTGCCAGCATCAGATCCCCGTTAAAATCATTGTCATGTGCAACAATCGCCTGGGCATGGTGCGGGAACTGCAAGCAAAACAGTACGAAAACAATCTGGCGGCGGTCTTTTTGGACGGAAGCCCTGACTTTGTAAAGCTTGCGGAAGCCTACCGCATTCCCGCCATGCGCATCGACTCCGATGAGGAAATCGACGAGGCCATTGACGCGCTTCTCCAAGCGAAGGATCAGTTCTTGCTGGAAGTCACGGTGGATCCTCTGGAATCCACATTGTAAAAGGAGGCGCTACCGATGAAACACACCATCTCTGTTTTAGTGGAAAACCATCCCGGCGTCCTTTCGAGAGTCTCCGGCCTATTTGCCCGCCGGGGCTTTAACATTGAAAGCCTGGCCGTCGGCACCACAGCCCAGCCAGACGTTTCCTGCATCACCATCGTCGTCGACGACAAGGAAAACGTGGTGGAGCAGATCAATAAACAACTCAACAAACTTATCGACGTCATTAAGCTCAAGGATTTTACCCCCGATGAAATCATCAGCCGAGAGCTGATGCTCATCAAGGTGAATTCCACCAGCCAAACCCGCGGTGAAATCGCAGAGCTTGCAAAAATCGCCGGCGCGAAAATTGCCGACATCACCCGCAACTCCATCACGCTGGAATGCTGCGATACCACCGACCGGCTGGAAAACCTTTTAGATCTCTGCCGCCCCTACGGCTTAAAAGAAGTGATTCGCACGGGAACCATTGCCCTTGAAAAAGGCAATGAGCAACTGACGATAGATTAACCCAACGAAAGGGAAAATTTAAGGAGGACATTTTTATGGCAAAGATTTTTTACGCAAAAGACTGCAACTTGGACTTGCTCAAGGGTAAAACCGTTGCAATTATCGGTTACGGAAGCCAGGGCCACGCTCATGCGCTGAACCTGCACGACAGCGGCGTAGACGTCATCATCGGCCTCTATGAGGGCTCCAAATCCTGGGCCAAAGCGGAAGCGCAGGGCATGAAAGTCTACACCGCGGCGGAAGCTGCTAAAAAAGCTGACATCATCATGATCCTGATTAACGATGAGAAGCAGGCAAAAATGTATAAGGAAGATATCGAACCCAACCTGAAAGCCGGCGATATGCTGATGTTCGCCCACGGCTTCAACATCCACTACGGCTACATCAAGGCTCCCAAAGATGTTGATGTCACCATGATCGCCCCCAAAGGTCCCGGCCACACCGTCAGAAGCGAATACCAGGAAGGCAAAGGCGTCCCCTGCCTGGTTGCCGTCCATCAGGATGCTACCGGTCACGCCCAGGATATGGCTCTCGCCTACGCTGCCGGCATCGGCGGCGCAAGAGCCGGCGTTTTGGAGACCACTTTCCGCACCGAAACTGAAACCGACCTCTTCGGTGAGCAGGCTGTTCTCTGCGGTGGCGTTGTCACTCTGATGCAGGCAGGCTTCGAGACTCTGGTGGAAGCGGGATATGACCCCAGAAACGCTTATTTTGAGTGCATCCACGAGATGAAACTCATCGTCGATCTGATTTACCAGTCCGGTTTTGCTGGCATGCGCTACTCTATCTCCAACACCGCTGAGTACGGCGATTACATCACCGGCCCGAAAATCATCACCGAGGAAACCAAAAAGACCATGAAAAAAGTTCTCTCCGATATCCAGGACGGCACCTTTGCCAAGGACTTCCTCCTCGATATGTCCGATGCAGGCGGTCAGGTTCACTTCAAGATGATGCGGAAACTGGGCTCCGAGCATCCCTCTGAGAAGGTGGGCGAAGAAATTCGCAAACTCTACAGCTGGAACGACGAAAGCGACAAGCTCATCAACAACTAATCGCAATTATTTTAAAAAGGACGGACAGCAATCGCTGTCCGTCCTTTTTACTTTCCGAAATAGTCGCCGTTAAAGTCAGCTTTTTATCCTAAGGTAATTACAAAGCCGTATCGAACAGGGCCTTTACTTGATCTTCTGCGAATTTGACCGCTGCCTTGCACTGCTCGTCGGTGACCTTAGCAGCACCAAACAAGCCTTTTTTAACCTCCAAACCGAGGACGCCGGAAATGGCAACTCCATGTTTCTCAAAAATGCCTTTCAGCTGGCCCGCATCGGAAGAACCGTCCTTGTTGAGGGAAATCAACGCCACATTTTCCGCTCTGGTTTTGTCTAAATCCTCACAAAAAGCAATGAGTTTCTTATCAAGGGAACCATAGTTTTCAAAAATGATAATGACCAGTCTTTCCTTTTCGCAGGGATATGCGGGAGGAATTCGGTCGCCTTTGCATTTAAACTCACGGCTGATCTGCTCCGCCACCATTTCGGGATTTCCCTGTTTTCCTTCTTTTTTTTCGGTATACAATACCTGCATCTTCACAACAATCGAGCTCCTTCTGCGAAAAAATTAAATTCGCTTGTATGTAAATTCTTACATCTAAACAGCGTTAATGCATAATATATCACAAAATCAAAAGCTCAAAAACAATAAAGTGTAAATAAATCATGAAATAAGAACCCGACCCGTCTTCGCAATCGTAGATTGCGGACGGGTTCCCCGGAACCTTGTTGTTTCTCAATAAGAACCCGACCCGTCTTCGCAATCGTAGATTGCGGACGGGTTCCCCGGAAC
>CABUOE010000024.1 GCA_902493155.1 uncultured Eubacteriales bacterium | reverse complement strand
AAATCGGCACGCCTTACTGTGTCACCTTTGACTTCGAGTCGCTGGAAGACAACGCTGTTACCGTCCGCGATCGGGATACTATGGAGCAGATTCGTCTTCCCATCACCGAACTGGTAAGTTATATCGAAGAAAAAATTCATTTTTAAAAATGCAAAACGGGCCGGGTTTTAAATCCTGCCCGTTTTTATGTGAAAAAGCCTCCCACAGCATTTGTGGGAGGCTTTTTCCATAATAAAAAGAGAAAGTTGATAGCGATTATTTGGATTCCCGGTACCGGCGGTACGCCTGCCGCAGCTCCTCGGCTTTTTCCTCCGGACGGGTCGGGTTGCACCAGGCCCAGGCGCCAGTTTCCGACGAAGCGAAAAATTGCTGCTTGTCGGCGGCACGCATCGGCGGATAATATTCGATGTGAAAGTGAAACTCCGGATGCTCCCCGTCGTTCACCGGCGCGTTGTGCATACACATCATGTAAGGGAAAGGCATATCAAACAGGCTGTCATACATACCGGCGCAGTCGCGAACCACTTCCCCGAGCTCGCAAAGCTCCTCTTCCGTCATTTCTGACAAGTCGGCCACGTGGCGTTTGGCCGTCACCTGTACGCCGTAAGTCACCGGCTCAAAAAAGGGCAGGTAGACGATAAAATGCTCATTTTCAAAGATGATTCTCCGTCCGTCTTTGATTTCTTCCTGCATCAGCGCGCAGAAGAGGCATTTCCCCTGCTCCTCCCGGTATTCTCTAGCGGAAGCCACTTCCTCCTTGAGCCGCTTAGGTACAAAGGAATAGCCGTATGCCTGGCCGTGGGGATGAGGCATGGTAACGCCCACCACGTCCCCCCTATTCTCAAACAGAAAAACGTATTTGATTTTCTCGTCTTTCCGAAAGTCCAAAAAACACTCCTGCCAAAGATGGGCCAGTTCATGGGCATGCTCGTCGCTCAAATCCTTTAAAAATGCTCTGTGCTGGTCGGAATACAAAATGACTTCGCAGCGGCCATATGCTGGACGGACCTGAAACAGACTCGTCGCCACATCGTCCGGCTCCGGAGGATTCTGGGACAAAGCCGGAAAATCATTTGGATAACGGAGCACCGAAAAGCCCTCGTCCGGCACCTTGCCGGAACCTGGGCAGAATGGGCACCAGTCTTTGGGCATCTGCGGGCGGTTCTGCCGGTGGGAGGCCACCATGGTCCAATCCCGTGTCAGCGGATTATATCTCAATTCAGCCATGTTCTTTTCTCCTTATCCTATTATCCAGCAATTTCCACACCGCCTACCGGGCGAATGGAGAGAATGTGGCAGCAGCCTTTGCCAAAAACGCCTTCCATCATCGATCGGAAATCGTCTACCCGGTCAAGGGGCACAAAATTCTGTGTAGTGCCGCCGAAGCGCCGCCGTGCACTCGGCAGGCGCCTTGCCCGTTCAAAAACCGCTCAGCCAAAAACAGCGCCACCGACAGTCCCTGCTCTTGCGGTGCTACATTGGCGTATACATTCTGCAAATATCGGAAGGAAGAATTCCCAGACGCAGTAATCAGCTCCAAAAAACGAGGATAGTCCTCTGTTTCCAGCGCAGATACGATGTCGTCCACCCGATCATTTTCCGACAGGAAGTGCATCGCCCGCAGCAGCGCGCGGTCGCCGCATTTCTCCCGGACTTCTCCTGCTTTTTGAATCAAAGTATCCATGGAAATACCGCGAAGGGTTTCCTGTCCGAAAAGAGAGGCAACGCTTCTCATCTCATTGGGGATAGCGGCATACTCATGGGTTAAGTCAGCGTGATTTCCACCAGTGTCCACGATGCAGAGGGCGCAGCCCAACGCATCGAAATCAAATTTCACCTGCCGGATCACCGGACTCTGGGTATCGGCAAAATCAATGGCGATCATGCCGCCTACCGAGGAAGCCATTTGGTCCATCAGCCCGCTGGGTTTCCCAAAATAGACGTTTTCTGCGTATTGGGCGTATTTGGCGATCTCCACCGCATCTACTGAGCCGCCATTAAACAGATGGCTCATCATCGTCCCCACCAACACTTCAAACGCAGCAGACGAGCTGAGGCCGGAGCCTTTCAAAACATTGGAGGTGGTATAGGCGTCGACCCCGCCGATTTGGTGCCCTTCCAAGGTAAACTTCTTGGCCATTCCCCGAATCAAAGAGGCGGAACGGTTGATTTCCTCCGGCTTGATCTCCAGATCGCTGAGCGCAACATGATCCATGGGATACCCCTGGGATTGTAATCGCACCGTATTGTCCTCACTGATAGAGACAACCGCAATGACGTCTAAATTAACACTGGCTGCCAAAACCTTTCCGTTATTGTGATCAGTGTGATTTCCAGAGACCTCGGTCCGTCCAGGAGCGGAATAGAGCTTTACATCCCGATTTTCTCCAAAAATTTCGGAAAAATGATCCAACGTTTCACAGTATCGCTGCCGCTGGTCCAAAATCTGCTCTTTGCCATACAGTCGGACAAACCATTCGTCCAACCCGCCATTAAGTATTTTTTGTTTCAAAGCAGGAGATTTCATCGGACTACCTCCTTATTTTAATAATCTACACTAAGAATACAACACGCCGCAATAAAATTCCATTTTTTTATATACCACAAATATGGATTTATCTTGCATTTTTTTCGGTAATTGGTTAGAATAAAAGAAAGGAGCTATATCCGTGAGTACCTGTTTTATATCATAAGGAGGGGATTTTCCTTGAGCAGCAATTCTTTCAAATACTCCTATAAATCTTCCCATCAGGAAAACCTGTCGCTGAGCGTGTACAATGTGGGATACCAGCGCTGCGAGCCGGAGTACTCCTGGGGTCCCGGCCTTCGTGACCACTACCTGTTTCATTACGTCACCGAGGGACGGGGTACCCTGCAGGCTCCGGAAGGTACCTATTCTATTAGTCCCGGCTGCCTATTCCTAATCCGACCTTCTGAAGTCGTCTCCTATACCTCAGACAAAAACGACCCTTGGGAATATTATTGGGTCGGATTCAACGGAACGGAAGCGCATCGCCTTATCAATCTCACTCCTTTCTCCTTCGAAAAAAGAGTGCTTCAACTGAAAGACGAAAGCCTCCGGCCTTTGCTGGTGCAGATTTATAATTCGAGGGGCAACAGCTCCGCCAGCGAAGCAAAAATGCTGGGCGCCCTCTATCAGTTTCTAGGCGTGTTGATCGAAAAATCCGAGCAAATTGGGAGCAAGAAAACACCGACAAAACAGTATGTGGAACAGGCCATCAAATTTATCAGCCGGAATTTCAGCAGTGAAATCTCTATCGAAGACGTGGCAAACGCCGTACGTATCAGCCCAAGCCATCTTTACCGTATCTTTTCTTCGGAATTGGGCATGCCACCAGCTCAGTTTCTCATTCGCTACCGCATCAACGAAGCCTGCAGTATCCTAAAAAACAGTGATCTTTCCATCAGTGAAGTAGCCGTGTCCACCGGATTCAGCGATCCTCTTTATTTTTCCCGCGCCTTCAAAAAAATCAAAGGCCTCTCTCCCCGCGCTTACCTTAAAGAGGTTCAGTCGGGAGGATAACTCCAAAAAAATCCGCCACCCATAATGGATGGCGGATTTTCAGTATTCAGTATCCGATTATTCTGCTGCAGGAGAAACTTCATTAGAAGAGTCTTCAACAGGAGCACTGTCAGGAGTGGATTCACCCAAAACAGGCTCTCCTGAAGACTCAGAAGGCTCCAAAGCAGAGTCAGAGGATTCCGAGGGTTCCAAGGAGGACTCGTTGTTCAGATTGTCGCTAACAGAAGAATTGCTGGGTTCTCCGCTCATGGAACTGTCTCCGCCGTTGGAGCAGGAAACAAGGCTCAAAGCCATTACTGCAGACAGTGCAACTACTAAAATCTTTTTCATTTTCATAGACCCCTTTTGTAACGTTAAGTAATGTTAACAAAGCATCCTATTTTTTCCATTTTTGCTTTGTATAACATATTATAGCATTCCAGAAAAGAGTATGATAAAATATTTTCGCCCATTTTATGTCTATAGTTCAAACAATAGCAGGGAGACAGGTTTTTAATTTCTAATTATGTATAATTCAAAGAAAATATATTTCTATTATTTGATATATTACAATATAAGTACATATTTATTGTACAATGTCAAACTTTGTAAATTGTTCATATTGACCATGTGAACTCTTTATAACGCCTTTCCAATATTAAAATTCCAGCCTAGTTGAGGTTAACAGAAAGAAAAGCTGCACTCACCAAAGAATGCAGCTTTTTCATTCATTTCTTTAACGCATTGGTGAAAGCGGAATTGGCTGCGCTGACATCACCCGCGCAGTCGTATCCCTCTTCTTCATCCCCCATGACGCCGACGATGAGAAGCGCCACGAAGTTACCGTTGCTTACTACTTTAGAAGCCTCCAGACGCTCGATGTTGCCCATGACGCCGTAATGCTCAAACTGTTTTTTCTGAGCAGCCTGCTTGTCCTGGAGCGCCTTTTTTACCGTATCTGCCTTGCCGTCTTTGGCTTCTACTACAAGCATAATATCGCAGTTAGTCATCGAACCGGCATAGGTTCCCTTATAGCTCACCACATCGTCCAGCGAAACATCGAACATATCGGACAAAGTGCTGTCGTCTATCGACATAGGCATATTCATAATGGCGGCGTCCACTCCTTCGTGACGTGCCGCTACCGCACTGTCCATAGCGTCATACACGGCGGAAGCACCCACAGAAGTGCCGACAGAGGAAGAACTGCTGCTAGACTCCGGTTTGGGAATAGGAGGCTTCTGAGGCGTGTTGGAAGAGGACTGGTTCTCCGAGTTGCTACTCTCGACAGAGTTGCTGGAGCTGGCCGGTTTGCTAGAAGTGGATGGTTTGTTCTGGGCCGGCCTGCTTACCGGAGAAGAAGAACTGCTTTCCTGATCGCTGGAGCTCTGGGAAGAGGATTCCTCTTCGGAGGAAGAACTTTCCGGCTCGGAGGAAGTCTCGGAGTCCTCTAAGCTACTGTCGTTGCTGGACTCGATACTCTCCAGCGAAGGGAGAGAGGACTCGCTGCTACTTTCAGAACCGCCGTTGCCGCCGCAGGATGTCATGGCGAGCATGAGCGCTGCCGCCAGTAACAAGCTGACTAATTTTTTCATAAGTAAACTCCTTTTATGTTTTGCGCACTAGGCGCTGTATAGTAGTCAAACTTCCAAGAGGCCTTTATCGCTTTCAAATAACCGCCCGAAGGGGAAAAGCCAACCGCAAATCGCGGATGCCAGAATTGGAAAGTTTCACTTAACTAGTATTAAAAAAGCCCTGCCCTGTTGCATAAAATCGCTGATTTCCAAAAGTTTTGCAGTAAAAAACAAAAAGCCGTCCACTTGGACGGCTTTTCCGCGAAACGAAATTATTTGAGCTCGACTTTTGCGCCAGCGTCTTCCAATTTCTTCTTCATCTCTTCAGCGTCAGCTTTGGAGACACCTTCTTTGACAGCCTTAGGAGCATTGTCAACGATTTCCTTGGATTCTTTCAGGCCGAGACCAGTGATCTCTTTAACAGCCTTGATAACGCCAGTCTTAGAAGCACCTACTTCAACCAGAACAACGTCAAACTCGGATTTTTCTTCAGCAGCAGCGCCGCCGGCAGCGGGAGCAGCAACAGCAACGGTAGCAGCAGCGGCAGAAACGCCAAACTCTTCTTCCAATGCTTTTACAAGGTCAGCAAGCTCCAAAACGGTCAGAGCTTTTACCTCTTCGATCATAGCCAATACTTTCTCAGAAGCCATTTTAATATACCTCCATTAATATTCATTTTGTTAAACTTTGGGGAAATCCCGATGACTAGCAAGCCTCTTTCTGCTCTCTGATCTGATCCAGAACAACAGCGAGGTTGCGGATAGTGCCGTTCAAGCCGCACAGAACCTGGGAAATAAGAACTTCTTTGGAAGGAATATTTGCAAGGTGTTCGACACCTGCAACATCCAGCAAATCATTCTCAACAAAACCAGCTTTGATGTTAAAGCCTTCTTTGTTATCCTTTGCATATTTTGCAATGATTCTGGCAGGAGCAGTCATATCTCCTTCGGTCAGAGCAACTGCGGTAGTTCCATCCAAATGTTTGGAAAAATCCTCAAATCTGGAATCGGCAACTGCAAAACGAATGACGGAGTTTTTGTAAACAGAGTACTCAACTCCAGCCTCACGAAGCTCTTTACGAAGTTTTGTGTCGTCAGCTACATTGATACCTTTGTAGTCAACCAAAACACCGGCGACAGCGCCTTCGAATTTTGCTTTCAAATCGGCTACCGCTTGTTGTTTTTCGAGTAAAACTTTCTCACTTGGCAAAGTTTTTCACCTCCGTAAATTAAGGTAGTAACGAAAAAGCCCTTTCCCCGCATACGAGGAAAGGGCAAAACAAGCCTAAAGCTTACATTTCACGTCTTCCTCGGCAGGTGGAGAACCCTTTACGCAACGGAAAGCCCGTCGCACCTACTGTCTTAGGATTACATCTTTTTAATTATAGCACAAGTAGGAAAACTTGTCAACAACTAAATTATACACCGTATTTGGCGGTGGAAACTTTGATGCCAGGGCCCATAGTGGAAGCGACCACACAGGACTTAATATACTGGCCTTTTGCAGAAGCGGGTTTCGCTTTCACAATAGCGCCCATCAGGGTCTCAAAGTTCTCGGAGAGTTTCTCCGCACCAAAGGAAGCTTTTCCAATGGGGCAGTGAATGATGTTGGTCTTGTCGAGACGGTACTCGATTTTACCGGCTTTTGCCTCGGTAACAGCCTTGGCAACGTCGGGGGTAACAGTACCAGCCTTGGGAGACGGCATCAAACCACGGGGGCCGAGCACTTTACCCAAACGGCCGACAACACCCATCATATCAGGGGTTGCGATGACCACATCGAAGTCCATCCAGCCTTCGGACTGGATTTTCTGTACATATTCTTCACCGGCGTAGTCCGCACCAGCTTCTTCAGCGGCTTTGACATTGTCGCCTTTACAAATAACCAGGATTTTTACCGATTTACCGGTACCGTTGGGCAAAACGACGGCGCCGCGGACCTGCTGGTCAGCGTGACGGGAGTCAACGCCCAGACGGATATGAGCTTCGATGGTTTCATCGAACTTTGCTTTTGCACTTTTTACAGCCATGTCCAAAGCTTCGGCAGCATCCAGAGAAGCGTTGCGATCGAAAGCTTTGAGGCTATCTGTATATTTTTTTCCGTGTTTCATACTAATATCCTCCCTGTTAAGTGGTTGATAGCGGAATGTTCCTCCCACACAGCGGGCGGTTAATCCACAACCTCAATACCCATAGAACGTGCGGTACCTGCAATCATGCGCATTGCAGATTCAACATTTGCAGCATTAAGGTCGGGCATTTTTTGCTCAGCGATCTTCTGTACCTGCTCTTTGGTGATCTTTGCAACTTTTTTCTTATTCGGTTCGCCGGATGCGGTCTCCAATCCGCAAGCCTTCTTGATGAGGACTGCTGCGGGGGGAGTTTTGGTGATAAAAGTAAAGGAACGGTCGGCGTAAACGGTAATGACAACGGGAATAATCATGCCGATGTCGTTTTTGGTACGCTCGTCGAATTCCTTGGTGAAGCCCATAATGTTAACGCCGTGCTGACCGAGTGCCGGACCAACCGGGGGTGCAGGTGTTGCTTTACCTGCGGGAATCTGTAGCTTAATGTAACCTACTACTTTTTGAGCCATTGATAAGCACCTCCAAAATAACGTGGTAAGGCGGAAAAAGTCTCTGCTTCTTCCTCCCACATTCAGAATAGAACATTATATTCTAATCTGAAAGCCGCCTTAATAGGCGTCAGACTGTTTTCTTCTTTAATCCTTTGACAGTTCAACCTGGCCAAGCTGCAATTCCACCAGAGTGTCTCTGCCGAACATGGAAACGGTCACCTTGACCATATCCTTGTCCACATCCAGCTCTTCAACCTTTCCAACAAAGCCTTCCAGGGGGCCGTGGACGATTTTAACCGGGCTTCCAACCTGGTAGTCCACTTCCACCGTCTTGACTTCCACACCCAGATCCTCGATTTCCTTTTCGGTCAGCGGGATGGGTTTGGTGCTGGGGCCGACAAAGCCGGTTACGCCTCTGATATTCCTGACAACGTACCAAGAATCGTCTGTCAAAATCATTTTGACTAGGACATATCCTGGGAAAATTTTCCGTTCTACCTCGCGCTTTTTGTCGTCTTTGTATTCTACAACCGTCTCAGTGGGTACTCTTACCTCGAAAATGAGGTCCTGGAAACCTTGGTTTTCCACAACCTTCTCTATATTTTGTGCAACTTTGTTTTCATACCCGGAATACGTGTGAATGACATACCATCTTGGTGTTTCTGACATAATCAGACCTCCGACAAATTAAGCTTCAGCTAGATTTTAGGAAAAAATTGGGAGCCCCAGGGACAATGCCCTCAGTGCGCCAAGCGCAAAGTCGATGATCCAAATCGCCACACCGACGACGCCCATCGCCACAAAAACCACAATGGTGTTGTTGACGACTTGCTTTTTGGTGGGCCACACGATCTTTTTGACTTCACTGCGGAAATCCTTGAAGAAATGGGAGACTTTTTTCCAAAAGCCGTTTTTCTTTTTTTCCTTCTTGGCTTTTTCAGGAGCTTTTTCAGCAATTTTATCTGCCATGACTAATCTCCTCTCCCCGCTTACTTGGTTTCCCTGTGAAGCGTGTGTTTTTTGCAGAAACGACAATACTTGTTCATTTCCAGCCTGTCCGGATCGTTCTTCTTGTTTTTCATTGTGTTGTAATTACGCTGTTTGCACTCTGTGCAAGCTAAGGTAATCTTAACCCTCATCTTCGGCACCTCCTGTATAGTCGGACTGTGTTTGCCTCCCTCAAAAAGGAGAACTTTCTCAAAAGTTCCATCGAACTTCTGTGGAATGGGTGGGCAGAATGCCCTTTAGAAACGGTAGTTTCTAAATTTTTGCACAAAAAAATAAACCCTTTTAGAGGTATAACAATTGTAACACAGTAGAAATTGCTTGTCAACCTTATACAGTTAAAATCTTTGCTGCCCGGAAAAATTCCCCATCGACGTCAGATTAAGCAAGAAAATACGCTCTTATCTTGTTCATCTTGCTGTTATTTTACAGCTTTTTCGGCAACGTCGCCCTCCTATAGGCACAGGTTGCAAGAGCCCCCACTCTCACGTGACACCCCTTGCACTTTAACGGTTCTTTGTGCTAAAATAATCTTATCAATCAACGTCAAAGGGGTCTTTTGCATGAATATCACCATCAAAAACGTTTCTTCTCCGGAAGATATTGCCCTCACCGCAGATTTAGGGCGGGAAATCTGGCATGAGCACTACGACAGCCTCATCGGGCCGGACCAGGTCGACTACATGCTCAAACATTTCCAGAGCGTTCCAGCCATCACCGATCAAATTGCCCATGACACCGTTTATTTGCTGGCATTTTGGGACGGTGAACCGGCCGGATACTGCGCTTTTAAGCCGGAAGAAACCAAAATGTTTTTATCCAAAATCTATGTGCGCGACGCTTTCCGCAAACGGGGAATCGCCTCGGCGCTTTTCGATCAGGTGCAGAAGGCATCCAGCGGCAAATCCTGCATTTATCTCACCGTCAATAAGTACAACAGCGGTTCCATCGAAGTGTACAAAAAACTGGGATTCACCGTAGCGGATCAAGTGGTCACCGATATCGGGGGTGGCTACGTTATGGACGACTATATTATGGAAAAGGCGCTGTAAAATTGCTGCTAAAACAATCAAAGGCCGGAGAAAACTCCGGCCTTTTCCATTGCGTGGTTACAGTTTAACGATTTCGCCGTATACTTCGCCCGAGCATCCGGCAGCGTTTGCCTCATCGGTGTCCAGATGCATGGCGGCGGCAAATTTGTCGCTGGCGCGGACGACCACATCGCCAAAAATCAGCTTTCTTTCCGGCGTGTCCACCTTGACCCAAACGATGTCCTTGTCCTGAACGCCGTGCTCCGCCGCATCGGCAGGGGTAAAGTGGATGTGGCGCTTGGCGATGATGACGCCTTCTTTCAGTTCCACCTCTCCGCAGGGGCCAACCAGCTTACATCCGGCGGAACCGGCCACATCGCCGGACTCACGGATGGGAGCGGTCACACCCAGAGTACGGGCGTCAGAAGCGCTGATTTCCACCTGGGTCGCATTTCTCTCCGGCCCGAGGATGGACGCATTGAACTGGCCTCTGGGCCCAACGATGGTCACTTTCTCCGCACAGGCAAACTGTCCGGGCTGAGAAAGGTCTTTTTTATTGGTGAGTTTGGCATCAGGCCCGAAAAGGGTCGCCAAATCCTCTTTTGTCACATGTAAATGTCTTGCGGACGTCTCTACGATAAATTTCTTCGCCATATTAATAATCCTCCATTTTAATAACTTTTGCCGCAATTATTATATGCCTTTTTAAAGGATAGGTCAAGGAAAAAATAGCCCTCAACCAAAAATTTACCGAAGCATCCTCATTTTATTTTTTGCTTTTCCACTTGTAAACTTACCCTCTACAGCGTGCAGTATCAATCTCAGCACAAAAAAGGACGGGTTTCCCGTCCTTTTTTCCAATCTATTATAACCTATCGCGGTTCTACAATCAGTTTGATAGCCGTTCGTTCTGCACCGTCGATCTCCACGTTGGCAAAAGCGGGTACGCAAACCAAATCTACTCCTGTTGGAGCGAGGTATCCCCGCGCAATCGCCACCGATTTGATGGCCTGATTCGCCGCTCCCGCGCCGACCGCCTGGATTTCCACCGCACCTTTCTCCCGAATCACACCGGCAATGGCGCCTGCAACTGAATTCGGAATGGATTTTGCAGAAACTTTTAGAATATCCATTTTGTTGTCCTCCTGAATTGAATTCCTGTTAGAATTCCTATAATACGCTACAGAAATTATATTATATATTAACAGTTTTTTCAAGAGTTTTTGAAATATTTGTAAATTATACAAGTCTTTCCCGTCGAATTTTGGTACATTTGCCGGTTTGTTTGTTTAAATCCAAAACGACACCTTCTAATTTACAGGCTGTATCCGGTACGGTAAAGCGTGTGGGGAGATGGGTCGTCATTTTTCGGATGATATTTTCCGGGTTGACGCCTAAAATCGAATGGATCGGCCCAGTCATCCCCAAATCGGAAATATAGCCGGTTCCCTTGGGCAATATCTGCTCGTCAGCCGTCTGTACATGGGTATGGGTTCCCACTACGGCCGATACCCTTCCGTCCAGATAATAGCCCAGCGCCAGCTTTTCTCCGGTGGCCTCGGCATGGAAATCGATGATGTAAAAATCCGCTTCCACCTCCGACAAAATGCGGTCACAGGTGCGGAAAGGGCAATCCAGCGCATCCATGAACACCTGGCCCTGGACGTTGATGACGCAGAGACGCCAATTGCCTCCGTCCAGCAGGTAATATCCATTTCCGTAACAGCCTTCCGGATAGTTTGCTGGACGGATCAGATTGGGATGTTCGTCCAGGTATTCCTGAATTTCCCGGCGTTTGAAAACGTGGTTTCCGGTAGTGATGACGTCAACTCCACTGTCGAAAAGAAAATTGGCGGAATGAGGCAGAATACCATTTCCCACCGCGGAATTTTCCCCGTTGGCGATTACTGCGTCGATCTGATGTTCCTGTTTAAAAGAGGGCAGTTTTTCCCGCAAAAAGTCACACCCTTGCTGACTGATGACGTCTCCGATTAAAAATACTCTCATGTTGTGGATTCCTTTCTGACAGAGTAAGCACTATTTGGATGCGTCGTTCAGCAAACACTTGAGTTCGTCCTCACTGTATCGATATTTCTTCTCACAAAAATGACAACATACCTCGGTACCGTGATCCTCTGTAATCAGTTCATTGAGCTGCTCCCTGCCCATGCTGAGCAAAGCACACTCCACCCGTTCCTTGCTGCAGTCGCAGCGGTAAACGGGCATCCGTTCTTCCAGGATTTCCGGCTCCAGTCCGGAGAGGAGCAGCTTGCAGATATCCGGCGGCGTCATCCCCTCGTCAATCATGGCGGAAACCGGCTGGATTCCGTTGATGTTCCGCTCGATGGTCTCAATGGCCTTTTCGTCGGCAAAGGGCAGCAGCTGCACCAAAAATCCGCCGGCTGCCTTGACCGTCAAATCAGGATTGACCAGCACGCCTAAAGCACATACCGTAGGAATCTGCTCACTGACGGCGTAATAGTTGGTGATGTCCTCAGCAATCTCCCCGGAAACGATAGGAGTTTGGCCGATATAGGGCTCTTTTAGGCCAAGATCGCGGATGACGCTCAAGTATCCGTCGGTGCCGACCGCTCCAGCCACGTCCAGCTTGCCTTTGTCGTTTAAGGGAAGCTCTACCACCGGGTTCGCCGGATAAGCTTTGACGTTTCCTTTGCTGTCGGAAACAGCGATAATAGACCCCACCGGGCCTCCGCCGCTGAGCCGGAGCGTCAAGGTGTCGTTCTCCCCCTTTAGGAGGCAGCCCATCATCGACGCCGCCGTAGCAAGGCGCCCTGTAGCTGCTGTCACAACTGCCGAGGTTTCGTGTATCTGTTCAATTCTCCCTGCAATGTCAGTGGAATCAATAGCCATGGCCATGACCGATCCATCTGCCGAAAGCGCTCTTGTTAATCTTGCCATATTCAAAAATCCTTTCTTTTTCCATAAGAATATTATTCCATAGATTTTAGAAATTTGCAAGTTAAGGAATAATAATTCCCCGGTCTGTGAACCGTTTCAGGAACAAAAGACAGTTCACTATCACGTGGTTTTCTTTATACAGTAAAAAGGCAGTTGAGAGTTCTCAACTGCCTTTTTCATAGTAAAAATAACAATTACTTCTTTTTGCAATGTTTGACGACGTAAATCAGACGCTGCTCGCCATCACCAGGCGGCTCAAACGAATCCTCTCCGTATATCGCCTGGATTTCCAGCCCGGCCTTTTGAAGTGCTTCCTCGATCTGTCCCTCATCATAGGCCCGCTCGGCAAAATGGTCTTCCATTCGCAGATAATTTTTCCCGTCCTCCGTCACAAAGATATCCAAATCCATCTGGATGACATCGTTTTCCCTGTGGCTGTTCTGCCAGGCGCAGTAAACGTCTCCGTAGTCGTAGACAAAGGTGTTGTCGGCCAATATTTTCCGATGTTTGTAGCAGGTGTTTACATCGAAGACAAAAACTCCGTCGGGATGCAGAAACAGAGAAACCTTCTCCAAAGCAGTACAAAAATCGTCGTAGTCGGTCAAATGGTTTAAGCTGTCCAGGGCCGAAACCGCCACGTCAATGGTGCCATAAAGATCCAACTCGGTCATATCCTGATTGAGATAAATGATGTCCCTGCCGCTTTGCAGCTTTTTCTCCAAAGCCGCAGACAACATCTCCTCCGAGTTGTCCACCCCGATAACGTCGTATCCTAAACCGCTCATCGCTTCGCTGAGCTTTCCGGTGCCGCAGCCCAGGTCCAGCAAAATCCCATGGAAGCCGCCGTGCCGCAAAATCACTTGATCGAAGTATTCTGCGCGCTTTTGATAGTCGATCTCGGATGTGAGAAGATCGTAAACGCAGGCAAAATCCCCGTAATTACTCATCTTTTTTCAGCCGGTCGAAGACCACCGAATAGCCGTCGCAACCGTAATGAAGAGACCGGTTCACTCGGCTGATGGTGGCGGTGCTAGCGCCGGTTTCATTGACAATATCGCTGTAGACCTTGTTTTCGCTGAGCATTTTCGCCACCTGAAGCCGCTGAGCCAGCGCCTTCAATTCCTGCACTGTGCAGAGGTCTTCGAAAAACTTGTAGCATTCGTCTATATTTTCCAATTTAAGGATCGCCTTGAATAAAGATTCTACGTTAAACTCTTTTAGCTTTTCGTTCATGTCAGCACCCCACCTATTCCATTTTTCCGATTCTTGTGACGGAAAAACTACTTCCGCCCTGTATCTCGATTTTAGCACGTCACAGTGAGAAAGTCAACACCAGGAGGCAATCTTCTGAAAATATTGTAAAGAAAACTAAAAATGGGAGTTCCTTTCCGAACGTCCCATCTATTTTTCTTTAATAACCCAAATCCTGACCCACCAGCAAAACCTTGATCCGGTTTCTTTGCCGCTGGCGGGCGCTGACGACGTAGTTACAGCAGATCCGAGCATCGGTCTGACAGCCGCTGCACAGCTCGATGCCGTCCTTTTTGCCTTCCAACGAGACGCAATACCCCTTTTCGCTGCAAAAGGTGCCACAGCTAAGACGCAGGGCGTTGGCAGGCGCCGAGACGGTCTTGACCCTCTGGACCGCCTCGTCCAGATTGCGGACGATTTTGTTGATGCCCACTACCATAATCACCGATTGGGGGCCGTACAGGATAGCCGCTGTCCGGTTGGAATTGCCATCCACATTGTAGAGCTCGCCGTTTTCGGTGACGGCGTTGCTGCTGCACAGATAAACGTCGGCGGAAAAAGCCTGCCGGAAAATCGCCTCCCGGTCTTCCCGGCTGAGGCCTTCTTTGTCCCGGTCAAGAAAACAGTATGGCCCGTCCCGCAAAAAATCGATCACGCCGCATTGATAAAGGGACATGGAACCGCCGCAGGTTACAGTGGAGCCGGCGGTAATTAGTTCCCTAAGTTTGGGAACCACATCACCTTTATCCGGGACAAAAAATGCTTCCATATTGTTCCTTTCTAAATTTTCCATTGTCCGTTCAATCCGTTTCTTCAGGATTTCCGCTTTGTACGCATCCATGACAATCCATCCTTTCTTCACAGCAGTTCATTTCTGATTTCATATATAGGGCAGGTGAAAAAGCCTTTATCGGTGCTGAGAAAAACTTCCTCGCCGCTTTTGGGACACATACCCGCCTTTTGCATCACTCGCATGGAGGCGAGATTGCCTTCGGCGTATTTTGCCTCGATTCTGCGGCACCGTACCTCCTGAAACAAGAAGCGGATGACAGCCTGGAGCGCCTCCAACGTCAGGCCCTGCCCCCACCAGCGTTCGCCGATGCAGTACCCCACTTCAAAAGTCTGCCGGCCGGAAATCTGTACCGCTCCGATGGAGCCGATGGGCTCTCCCAGTTCTTTCAGTTCGATGGCCCATGCATAAAAATTCCTTCTGCGGTACTGTTTGCTCCATTTGCTGAGCAGTTGTCTGCTCTCCTTCTCTGATTGATGGGCGTCCCAAGTCAAATACTGGGTGACCACCGGATGTCCCGCCCAATTGCGGAACATCGCCTCACTGTCGCAAAGTTCAAACCGCCGGAGCAGCAACCGCTGTGTCTCCATCGGGACTGTTCCCTGATGTTTCATTCTCTACCCGCCCTTTGCCGCACCGAGTTCTTGCACCTTACGAAAAGTTGTGCTATACTGATTGCGGCTTTTGATTTTATCTTTTTGATATATCAAAATTCTAATAGCTATGCTTATTATACCTGTGCCCAAATCTCGGGCAAAGCCGGAGACGACTATATTACAATAAAAAGCTTCCGCCGCTTTTGCGGTGGTATTCCGCGTCTTTCGCGGTGCGGACAGCGAGGCCGCCCCTTTGCTTTTTATTATAACATCAATTGATGGAAAAAAATACTATTTTCTCGGGAGATGGATTTGATGTTTCCACTCATTGATTGCCACAATCATTCCTGCCACAGCTTTGACGCAGTGGACACGGTAGAGGCCATGTGCCTTCGGGCGGAAGAACTGGGGCTCACTGCCTTTGCTCTCACCGACCATAGCGACCTAAACGGAAAAAACCTTTCGGAGTGCGTCGACGTCGTCAGCCGCTCGGTGGACGAGGTGGAGCAATTCCGCAGCAGCCACGCGATAAAATGTGAGCTTTTGACCGGTCTGGAATTGGGCGAAGCGGTGGATTTCCCGGAAGATGCCAAAGTCATGGCGCAGCTGCGGCCTTACGATGTCATTATCGGCTCCTATCACAACAGCCCTAACGGCGAAGATTACTATTTCATGGAGTTCCAGAGTATGACCGACGAGGAAATTTACGTTTCTTTGCGAGGATATTTTGATAAGCTCATCCAGACGGTGCAGAAGACCGACCTGGACGTGTTGGCTCACATCACCTACCCTTTACGGTACATCGTGGGTGACCAGGGACGCCGCGTCTGCTTAGACGACTATGAGAATCAACTTCATCTGTTGTTGACCAGCGTCATCGAAAAGGGCGTTTCTCTGGAAGTGAACTCCAGCGGACTGCGTCAAAAAATTGGAGAGCCTCTCCCTAACAGACTGATCCTGCAAAAATACCGTGAACTGGGCGGAACCATGGTCTCACTGGGCTCTGATTCTCACAATACCAAGGATTTGGGGAAAGGAATTAAAGAGTGTACCCAGCTGCTTTCCGACCTTAGATTCACACACATCACTTATTTCCGCAAACGCCAGCCCATCTCGATTCCCATTGAATAGCCACAAAAGGGATCGTTACAAAATGAATTTACGATAGTAATTTGTACAATTGTAAATATGGATATAGGGGCCGACGCCCACGTCGGCCCGCCTTTCAGAGAGATTTTTTCTGAAAAGCGGGCCAATGTAGGCGTTGGCCCCTATAGCTTTTGTATATTATTTAGGCTATTTTGCAACAGCCCCTTTTTCTTCCTTGACTGTAGCAAAAATAGCAGATAGCGTACTTCCTATCACCGAGTAGGCTAGCCATTTTTTATTTATGGTACAATTTCTTCGTTTGATATTGGGGTTCGCAGGTGAGATTCATCCCCAGTTTTTTGTAAACGGAATCGTCCACCTGAGATAGGATGACCGACGAGTGCGCCTCGCACCCCTTCAGCTTCTCCAGTTGTTTCATGGCCAGCTCCGCCGTGGGATTGGTGGCCGCCGCCATAGCCAGCGCAATCAGCGTCTCATCCATGTGAAGGCGGGGGTTGTTGTTTCCCAGATGATTGACCTTCAAATCCTGAATCGGTTCAATGATAATAGGAGAAATCAGATGGACGTTGTCCCGGATACCGCCCAACTGCTTCAATGCGTTGAGCAAAGCCGCCGAAGAAGCGCCCAGCAGAGACGATGTTTTTCCGGTCACAACAGTTCCATCGGGCAACTCGATAGCCGCTCCAGGATGGCCGGTCTCCGCCGCTACTGCGTTGGCGGCGGCAGCAACCCTGCGGATATCAGTATCGATTCCCGCCTGCTTCATCAAAAGCTCCACCTTGACAACGGTTTCCTCGTCGCCTCTTCCAG